>NZ_JAPZSS010000138.1:0-1374 GCF_027532015.1 Microcystis sp. LE19-131.1A
TAATACAGTGAGTTCTTTTCTTCTTCCGTGAATTCTAGGTTAATCATGTTTTTAATGAGTGCTTTGCTTCTAATTATGACTCTTAAACTATACTATTGTCCTTGAGTAAAAAATGCAAGTTGCAGCCGTGCAAAGTATAGCAATTCCGGGCAGATTCTGGCTGACGGCACAAAAATAGCCTACCCCCTACACTCCGGCTATCTCGATCAAGACAGCAGGGGTGTAGAATGAAAATACTGAGCGAGGCTAGAGAAAGGAGAGAGACTCTTGATAATCGTCATCGATAACTATGATAGTTTTACCTACAATTTAGTCCAGTATTTGGGAGAATTAGCCTCCGAGTTCCCGATCGCTGTGCCGATCGAGGTCTATCGTAATGATAAAATAGACTTGGCCACGATCGAACAAATGCGGCCGGATGGGATTGTCATTTCCCCCGGTCCTGGTCGTCCGGTCGATGCGGGCATATCTCTGGAATTAATCGCCAAATTTGGCCCCCATTTGCCGATTTTGGGGGTCTGTCTGGGTCATCAAAGTATCGGTCAGGTATTCGGGGGGGATGTGGTCCGGGCCCCGGTCTTGATGCACGGCAAAACTTCCCCAATCTATCACAACAGTGAAGGGGTATTTCAAGGCTTAGAAAATCCTTTTACTGCCACCCGTTACCATAGTTTAGTGATCGATCGCTCCACCATGCCGGATAATTTAGAGATCACGGCCTGGGTGGAAGATGGCACGGTCATGGGAGTCCGTCATCGGGATTACCCCCAGATTCAAGGGGTACAATTCCATCCCGAAAGTATTTTAACCACTGCCGGCAAGGAACTTTTAAGAAACTTTCTCCGATCCCTCTAGTGTTTACCTATAATGTCGGCTTGAAGGCTCTCGGTTTCACCTCGGAGATGAAAGGTTCCGCCAGCATAGAACAGCACTTCGACACATTTCGAGGGGCTTCGATGTAAAGGCTCAGTGACACGAGCACGACTAAAAATAACTCTAATCTATAGTTGCCAATTTAATTTTAGTATGCTAGAATAGTTTGCGTAGTAGGTCGATAACGCAAAATGTTTGTTTTAGAGTACAAGCTTAGAGGAAAACCATCTCAATATCAAGCCATTGATGAGGCTATTCGGACAGTCCAGTTTGTTCGGAATAAATGTCTTAGATATTGGGAAGACAATAAAGGTGTAGGACAAAAGGATGTATATAAATATGTCACTCAATTAAGAAGTCAATACCCTTTTGTTCAAGACCTTAACTCTACAGCTTGTCAACAGGCTTGCGAACGGACTTGGACTGCTATTCTTAGGTTCTATAATAACTGTAAGAACAAAATTGCTGGTAAGAAAGGATATCCTAAATACTCTAAACGTA
>NZ_JAPZSS010000200.1:0-3629 GCF_027532015.1 Microcystis sp. LE19-131.1A
GATAAAGATTTCTAATAAGCTCGCCCAAATCCCTGATTCTCTCGTTAGCTTTTTGGCTGAAAGGGATGTATCTATTTGTAACTGAGGAGCCTAAAAACCTTTGTGGACAACGCTTTGAGATGTCTTGTCCCCCTGTCAGGACAACCACTCTATTTCTTTAGGGGGTCGTTTGGCCAGAGCCCAGGCTATGTCTAGCTTGTAGCTCCTCTGTCACCCCTTGAAGGCAAAATCTTGACTTTAAGCGAAATTATGACCATCCTGATCGCTTTCCATCAAAACCACTACCGTAATTTTCAACATTTCTGGTTCGGATAGGACATAATCGTGTAGGATGTGGGCAGGGGAAACCAGAAAGCGCGGTGATGGGCTTCGAGAATCCCTCGCCTCAGTGCTTAGGGTATTGTCAATCAGATAAACTTTTTTGATTAAGGAGACTTCTACCATGGCAATTCTAGGACAACCAGGCGTAAACGATAACCTAAAATATTTAGGTGACTCTGAGTTGCTCTACGGTGATATTAATGGGATTTTAGAACCTCCAATGCTGGCTGGAGATGATTCCCTAGCAGTAAGAGGAAACTATAACGCTCTCTATGGCGAAGGGAATGCCATGATTGAGTTTACCCAAGGCGGCAAAGATTACCTGAGAGCAACAGGGGATAGTAACGCTCTGTTCGGTGATGCTAGTCAAATGTTTGACAATAGCTTGGGGGGCGACGATACTTTGTTGGCACGGGGAAGGCAAAATTTCCTGAGGGGCGATGCCAATGAAATGCTTGATAATGCCCAGGGCGGCAACGACATAATCTAGTGATTGTAGGCAGTGATACTCAGATACAGTATTACGAGCAATCAAACTCTAAAGATCTCATTGGAATTATCCAAGGAGTTACCAATCTAGATATCAATCAAAGCTATTTTCAATTTGTTGCCTAGTTTGAGAACAAGCGCATTTTCTTGAGCATGATTGATATCTGCCTTGTGGAATGACTTAATTACCACCACCTAAACAGGGATTCTATATGTTGTTTAAATATGATGATATTGGCATACTTGATGCCACCCCATTTCCTCAAACCTTCTCTGATTCGGTAGGATTAAAAGATAAATACGATTTCTACCGTTTTGATCTGTTGACTAGGAGCAACTTAAGATTAGGTCTGAGTGGACTAAGTGTCAATGCCAATGTTTTTTTGGGAGATGCGACCAACTTCGCCGGAAACATTAAAAATAGTATTGAAGGTCAGTGGACCAAGTTCGAGACAATAACTTCTCCATTGACTGAATTACCATTCATTAATTATCCTGAGCCTTTTGTCTACAATGGTAAGTCTTACATTAGTATCCTACTTACTAAGAAAGCCCCTAGCGGGAAGATAGTATTCGATGGTTCTGAACAAGTATGGTTGGTAGACATAGATCCTCAAGAAAATTTCTATCGTAAGGTTAGTAATGACGGCAATATCCATAGAGATCCAGAACCATTTGTTGCTGAGACGGGAGCGTTTATTTACTATTCCGAAAAGACCCCTGAGGGTAACTTCATAGTTCACAAAACTGATACTGGCCTAGGTTCGCGTCAGGAATTAGTGATTGACGGCGATACCCTAGCCGTTAGTGCTTCTCAAAATGATAACGAAGTTCCTGATTCTGGTTCTGCATATATTTATTCCCTTTCTTCCCTCTTGTCCAATCCAGATAACTCGAGCCGAGAAACGGCCAATCCAGATAGCTTGACGGGAATTAAGCCAAAGGATACTCTCACTGGTGGAGCAAGCAATGACAACCTATTCGCTGGGGTTGATGATGCTCAGTTTTCTCCGCCGACTTTCAGCGATCTCTCAATTGAAGGAGATGAGATTAGTGATTTTGAACTGGCTGCTGATGGGCTATTCTCAAAACAATTTTTTACTGGCTTTGGTGACAGTGGCAATACTTCTATCGAAGATAACTCTTTAGTTAAAATCACGGCCAGCGACGGACAAGCCTATGATTCCTTTGGACAAAATGTCTCCCTCGATGGCAATACTCTCCTAGTCGGAGCCGCTCGAGATGATGACAATGGATTGGACTCTGGTTCAGCCTACATATTTAATAACATTAATGGTGTATGGACGGAGAGAGCGAAACTCAAGCCAAAAGATGGCAGAGCAGGAGACCTCTTTGGTGACACCATCAGGCTGAATGGCAGCAGAGCTTTTGTCGGATCTTGGAAGAGAGGTTCTGGTGCCGTGTATATTTTCAGGGAGAGTGGAGGACTGTGGACGCAGACAGTCAAACTTAGACCGAGTGATGGGAAACAAGGAGATCGCTTTGGCAGTTCTTTTGATTCCACCGATAGTGGCACTATCCTGATCGGAGCTAGCAGCTCCGATCAGAAAGGCTTGGATTCAGGTTGTGTTTACGTTTATAACGTCGTTAATGGGATTTGGACAGAAACCGGCAAAATTTATGCCAGCGATCCCTCACCGGGGGCTCTTTTTGGTAGATATATCGATATCGATGGTAATCAGGCTGTCATCGGAGCAGTCAAAAGCAATGCATCACAACCAAACTCTGGCTCGGTTTATATTTATGAAAACCTTAATGGCATTTGGACAGAAACGGCAAAATTGAGTGCCAGCGATGGAAAAAATGGAGATGAGTTTGGAACACCAGCGGCTATTGAGGGTAACACCATTGTTGTCGGAGCATCTGAAAGTGGCGGAACCAAAGGTGCAGCCTACGTTTTTGAGAAAGTAAACGGAAAATGGCAAGAAACAGCTAAACTGACTGCTAACGATGGACAAGTGGGGGAAGAATTTGGTACGTCTGTTACTATTAGTAATAATACGATCGCCGTCAGTCCTCGCCACGATGATGATCGAGGAGTAGATTCGGGTTCGGTTTATATTTTTCGGAAAATCAATGGGGTTTGGACCCAAGTTTACAAACTTACCGCTATCGATGGAAAAGCGGGTGATGTTTTTGGCAAGCGGGTAGTAATTGACGGCGATACTTTAGCCGTTAGTGCTTTTCAAGATGATAATGAAGTTCCTCCAGTGCCTGATTCTGGCTCTGTATATCTTTATTCCATTTCTTCGCTCTTGTCCAATCCAGATAGCTTGACGGGAATTAAGCCAAAGGATACTCTCACTGGTGGAGCAAGCAATGACAACCTATTCGGTGGAGTTGATGATGCTCAGTTTTCTCCGCAGACTTTCAGTGATCTCTCAATTGAAGGAGATGAGATTAGTGATTTTGAACTGGCTGCTGATAGGCTATTCTCAAAACAATTTTTTACTGGCTTTGGTGACGGTGGCAATACTTCTGTCGAAGATAACTCTTTAAAATTGGCAGAGATTGGCGCAGCAAGCGTCCAATTGCCGGTAATGATTTGGTAGTAGTGGTGAGCCATGTTGTTGATCTGGTAAGTACCTAAGCAAAATTAATTACACATATACCTGAACTTCCCCCATACATATATACCATAATAGCTGAAAACCCTTATCCATCAATGGATGCACCCCCTTAACTTTTCTTAATGTACCCATGTAATTTGTAACATTTCTTAATGGACAAGAATTCTCTCCCTTTGCTAGAATGATAGCCATGTATATAGAAAAAGTTCCTAACCGTAATTCCCCCCC
>NZ_JAPZSS010000205.1:0-27424 GCF_027532015.1 Microcystis sp. LE19-131.1A
CCTGTTTTCTCCCCTTTGCTATTAATAAAAGTTATATTTTCTCTGAATTATCTCAACAAAAACTTATCTTCTCAATCGGCTTGAATAATCAATTATCTTTCTCCTGCTGCCCCCTTACTTTTTCAGCAAGCCCTAATTAGGGTTTGCTGAATAAATCTAAAAACCTTGTTGGGTAAGACTTTTAGACTTTTTGTCAATCAAAAAGTACCATATCTGGGAGTGATCGGGGGTAAAATTCCTGGACTTTTTCCCTGAAAATTAGGTAATTGACCCCCTCAAAATCGGTAAAACCCTACACCCCACACCCCACGAAAAACTTTTTCAGCAGCCCGTAATTAATAGACTGCTTGCAGAAGTCTGGCAAGGGGAAGATGATAATTTTTTCTTAAACCTTTCCCCTTTTGCCTACAATGAAAGAGAGCTACTGTTTAGGCTTAATTCTTCTGATTCTATCTGCTCTGCCAGTTGACGCAGTAGATCAAAAATGCTAGTTAGGGTTTCCTCTGGTAATTTAGCCATATTCAATTATTTCTATGATCTGGCTCGTGCGAGGTAATCCTGTTTAATTTAGTTTGCGATCGAGTTGAGGATCAGTCAAGAGAGAAGGCAAAGGCGAATCCGACACACTGCGCCACAATCCCTCACGGAAAAAAAATAGTTCGTCTGAGAAGCAGTAAAACAGGGGAAAACACCTGAGAATCCTTGCTCTGTGAATCGCTAAGCTAGGGAGAGGAATGTAAAGATTTATTAAATTGTAGCTTTTGACACAGTTGTTTTTTGGGGATGTGTATCCTTCTGTTGTCTGCCTTTGACGTTGGGTGGGGGTGTTGCTTGACCTAGCTGCGAGGTGAGCGATCGCCTAACATTTTGGGAAATTTACCAAATTCTTTGAACGGGGTAAAGGTCAAATATCTCATCAATGCTCAGAATAGGCATAATTTCGGTTATTGATTGGGATATTAAAAGTCGATCAAAGGGGTCTTTATGATAGTGGATAAGGGTTGCTAGTGTCCAGATATGAGCTAGATCAATAGAAAGTATTTCTAGATTATTAATGGTTATTTGATTTTTAATTAATTCCTGTAAAGATGGGTTAAGTTGTAATTTTCCCAGTTGCAGTTTTATTTGCATTTCCCAGACACTAGCAACGATTAAAAACAAGCGATTATTTCGATCAAATAACAAATCTTGCCCGGTTAGTGATAGTTTTTATGAGTTAATTGACCACCAAATAAAGCTATGGGTATCTAATAAAAGTTGCATGGGTTAAGTTGGCGGCAAGAGTTCATCGGTTAGGGGTTCGTTAAAGTCATCGCTGATCCAGCCTTGACCTTGATATAATCCTGCAATTCTACCTGTTTGGGTTATTTGGGTTTGATGGTGTTGATTGACTATAGATTCCAAAAAATCGAGAATTTCTTGTTGTTGTTGGACAGGTAATGTCTGAAGGGTTTGCAATAAAGGAGAATTGGTATCTAGGTCAGCATCGTTCATAACGATTTGATTTGAGGATTTTGGGGGGATACCTCAAGGATAGCATGGGTTTTCAGCGATGAGGGGACAAGTTATGGATAGTGCGGTCGCAACGCGCTCGCTACGCGAGATCGCACTACTGTTGACATAATTTTGTAACCATGACCAACTTACCCCTGTTACTCTAGCAATTACTCGTAAGGAAATTCGTTCGAGTAAGAGTTTACCAATTAATTGTTTGGTTTCGTCAGAGACAGTTTTATTAGTGGGATTGATCACAAACTGACGACCACATTCTTTACACTGACGTTTCGGCTTGCCATGATGTGTAGAACCATTTTTGATGGTATGATAAGAACCACATTTAGGACAACAAGATGTTGAAGTTTGTGAATCTTTTGTCAGAAGACAATGTTCTAAATCTTCATCGTAATTTAACCAAAGTTTAATTATCCAAGAGAAGATATTGATAAAAATAGCAATCATAAAAAGCAAATCTCCAACATTTATCAAGCAATTATTTTTATTAGTAAATATTCTACACGACTCAGTCCAGATAAGCAAGATGGCTTACCACTACTACCGAATCACTACCCCATCACAAACATGGCTAAAGAGGGAATAGCTGACTCTAGAGATTAATGACATCATCTGTTATGATAGGGTTAGTGATTACTATACAGCCAACGGAATCGCTTTAAGAACCGTAAACAATGCAATGAAAACTTTAAATCAGAATCCCTGGCAAGTAGAGGGAGGAGAAACCCTACCCCTACTTTACGAAATTGATCAACATCTTTGGTTAGAGGAAACAATAAAACTCCTCAAAGAAAATCGCTTAGATGAATTAGATATAATCCATTTAATTGAGGAATTAGAAAGCTTGAGTAAAAGAGATAAAAACCGAGTCAGTAGCTTACTTGAACAAGTGATCAGGCATTTATTACTTTTACACTATTGGACAACAGAAGCAGAAATAAATCGGAATCATTGGCGAGCAGAAATTATCAGTTTTCGCACGCAATCAAGAAAATATTTAACGACGAATTTACATAATTATTTAGCCGAGGAATTACCGATAATCTATCAGGATGCTTTAGATTATGTTCAACAAAAAACTGGTTTTTCTGGCGATTTTCCTCCAGAATGCCCTTACAGTTTAGAACAGTTATTAGATAAAAATTGGTTCAACTGTGAAGATTAGACATTAAAGATGATAGAATCATCAAGGAAAGCCGTTCTCAAACGATGGGTTTTTTAACCGAAATTTGCGATAATTAAGATGCGCTTAAATTATCAACTGGGCATCAATGCAGATTTTTAGTTCTTTTGTCTCATCTACGGCGACTTTTGCCGAATTATCCCTACAAGCAGCCAAGGCCCCTGTTGATACCCTCACTGGTTGGTCATTAGAGGATCGCGATCCGCAAGTGATCGAAAAATTTGTCCCCCTTCTGGATTGGTTTTATCACCATTATTTTCGCGTCGAAACCGATGGTTGGGAAAATATTCCCCCCTCAGGACAAGTATTATTCATCGGCTCCCATAACGGCGGTTTAGCGGCTCCCGATATGTTTATGATGATGTATGATTGGTTTCAACGCTTTGGCAGCGATCGCTTAGTCTATGGTTTGATGGATTCGCGAGTCTGGCGATTTTTTCCATCCCAAGCGCATCTAGTGGCCCAAATGGGAGCTATTCATGCTCATCCGAAAATGGCGATCGCTGCTTTGGATAGTGGCGCTAGTGTCCTAATTTATCCAGGAGGTGCTACGGATGTTTTCCGTCCCCACAGTTTAAGAAATAAAATTCATTTTGCCGGTAATCTAGCTTTTGTTAAACTAGCTTTACAGTACGAAGTGCCGATTATTCCCGCCATTTCCCACGGCGCTCACTCGACTCTGTTTGTCCTCGACGATATTTATCCTCAATTAAAAGAATTACATGAAAAGGGTATGCCTTGGCCTTTCGGTATTGACCCCGGGACCTGTCCCATCTATTTCGGTTTACCCTGGGGACTAGCTATCGGTCCCTTGCCGAATATTCCCTTACCCGTAGCGATACAGACGCGGGTTTGTCCCCCAATTATTTTTGAACGTTACGGCAAAAAAGCGGCCCGGGACCGCCGTTATGTACGCGAATGTTATGAGAAAGTCTGTTATTTGATGCAGCAACAACTCGATCAATTAGTGGCGGCCAATTCCCCCTGATACTATACAGGAAAGTGGGGACAGAGCGATCGCCATTGAGGATTGCTGCGGTCAGATTAACCCGCTTGTGAGATAATGAAGTGTTTTGAGCAAAGTTATCAGTACAAAGTTTTCTCTTGAGATTTGACGATTATTTGGGGAATGCAGAAAATTATGAAACTATTACCCGCAGAATGCCAGCATTTACAAGACAAAGTAGCCATAGTAACCGGGGCCTCGCGAGGGATCGGTAAAGCGATCGCCTTGGAATTAGCCAGCCAGGGTGCTACTGTAGTGGTGAACTATGCTAAATCTAGCAGCGCTGCCGATGCCGTTGTCGAAGAAATTACCGCAGCCGGGGGAAAGGCAATAGCTCTACAAGCAGATGTGGCTAAAAGCGAAGAAGTGGATAATTTAGTAGATAGTACCAAGCAAAAATTCGGTCATATTGATGTCTTAGTTAATAATGCCGGTATTGCCCGGGATACGCTAATGTTAAGAATGAAATTAGAAGACTGGCAAGCGGTCATCGATCTCAATTTAACCGGGGTTTTTCTCTGCACTCGCGCCGTCGGTAAATTGATGTTAAAACAGAAAAGCGGCCGCATAATTAACATCACTTCTGTATCCGGTTTGATGGGTAATCCGGGTCAATCTAATTACAGCGCCGCTAAAGCTGGTGTTATCGGTTTAACGAAAACTTTAGCCAAGGAATTTGCCAGTCGAGGCATCACTGTTAATGCCGTGGCCCCTGGCTTTATTGAAACTGATATGACTCATGACCTCAAAGCAGATGAAATTCTCAAATATATCCCCCTCTCCCGTTACGGAAAACCGGAAGAAGTCGCCGGCATGGTGCGTTTTTTAGCCGCAGATCCCGCCGCTATTTATATCACTGGTCAAGTCTTTAACGTCGATGGTGGTATGGTTATGGCTTAATTCAGTTATCAGTTATCAGTTATCAGTTATCAGTTATCAGTGATTAGTTATCAGTGATTAGTGATCAGATTAAAGTTTTAAGTTTTAAGTTTTAAGCTTTAAATGATATTATTCACCGCTCACTCTTCACTCTTCACTCTTCACTCTTCACTAATTACTGTTTACTGTTTACTGATTACTGTTCACTGATTACTGTTCACTGATTACTGTTTACTGATTACTGAAAATGACTTACTGTTTAGGAATTATCAATCGTTTTGGCATTGTTATGGGGGCGGATTCTCGCACGAATGCGGGAGTCGATTATATCTCGGCCTATCGGAAATTATTTGACTTTTCGGTATCGGGAGAAAGAGTAATTATGGTCTGTACATCGGGGAATTTATCGATTAGCCAAGGCGTGATTCACGAACTAAAAAGAGATCTGCACAATCAAGAGGATAAAAATCTCCATTCTCTGACTCATCTCTACGATATCGCCCACTATATCGGTGATAAAAGTCGTCAAGTACAAGCTAGGGAAAGAACTTGGCTAGAAAAAGATAATATTGATTTTAAATGTAAGTTTATTCTTGGGGGACAAATTAAAGGAGAAGAACCGCAATTATTCATGATTTATCCCCAGGGAAATCATATTCAAGCCACCAAAGAAACGCCCTTTTTACAGATAGGTGAAACTAAATACGGTAAACCGATTCTCGATCGCACCATTACCTATGATACACCCCTAGAGGAAATGGCAAAATGTGCCTTACTTTCCATCGATTCGACCATGAAATCGAATATTTCCGTCGGACCGCCTATCTATTTGAGTATGTATGAAGCTAATAGCCTAAGCCTACGTCATAAGTTACAATTGCGCCTAGGAGATCCCTACCTAGCCAAAATGCGGAAACTCTGGGAGGATTACGTCCGTCAAGCTTTCGAGGCTATGCCCAATGTGGAATGGCATTATACTGATGAAGATCCCAAAGAAGATATCATAATAGATTAAGTAACTCTTTGTGAATTAACTTTACAACTCGATGATCATTGTTACCTTGATGTTGGCAGGTAGTCTAGCTTGGTTTTTTAGTACCCTTGCTGGTGGGGGCAGCCCCCTGATTCTACTCCCCGTTTTAGGTTGGTTTCTCGATGCTGCCGTCATTCCTCCGGTTTTGACCACGGGGATGCTAATCGGTAATGTCCAACGCATGGGAATGTATTGGCGCGCCATTGACTGGCCCTCGACGGTGTGGTATTTACCCGGGGCAATTATGGGATCTACCCTCGGCGCTTTTGTGTTTGCCCATTTACAATTCAAATGGTTGCCGCTAGTTTTGGGAATTTTTCTGGTTTTATCCTCGCTTAAACAATTATTTCCCCAACAAGAAAATCCTTTTTTTGAGATTAAAACTTGGTATTTTATGCCCTCGGGATTTATCTACGCTTTCCTGTCAGGATTAGTCGGTAGTACCGGCCCGATGATGAACCTATTTTATATTAACTATGGGCTAGTTAAAGAACCAATGGTGGCAACGAAATCCGTTCACATGGTCGTAGTTCATGTGGCCAAATTAATCGCCTACGCAGCCTTTGGAGTTTTACATCTGCCTTTTCTTGGTTACGGTTTATTGTTAGGATTAGCAGCCTGGCCGGGCAATTGGTTAGGACAAAAAGTTTTAGAAAAAATGAGTCCCCAGCAATTTAAACAAGCAGTGATGTTATTCGTTTCGATGAGTGGCCTATTGATGATCTGGCGAGAACGCGGCATCGTCTTTTAAAATTTTGCTGACAAGGGGACAAATTTTGCTAGAATACTAAATAAAGGCAAATTGTACTAAAACAGTGTAATACGCCGATCACCGTTAGATTTGCTCCTTGATTAACCCCCTAGCTGAAAATGACAGAAATCGCCAATTTTACCCTCGAACAAGGTTTAGAACGCTACCAACAGGGAGAAAACGCTGCCAGTTTATTGCCCGAATTTAAAGAATTAAGCGATCGCAGTCCTAAAAATGCCGCCGTTTGGTCCTGTTTGGCTTGGTTATATATGCTCACCGATAAACCGGAATTAGCCCTAAAAGCCGCCCAAAAAGCCGTTAAACTTGATAAAGTTTCCCCCCAAAACCGGATCAATTTGGTTTTAGCTATGTTGGAAACCAAAACCGCCGGAGTTAGGGAACATATCGAACTGGTGCAACAATTAGTTAGTTTAAACAAAGAAGTTCGCCAAGAAGTGGATGAAAATATCGCCGATGGTTTAGCTAGAAAACCCGATTGGAAAAGTTTAGAACGCGTCAAAGTTTGGTTAAATGAATAAGAATATGGAATTATCAAAACAGTTATTACTAGGCTTAAAAGCCAATGATTTTCGGCATCCCATCGACCTAGAGGCGACTAACTCCCTTAAACAATTGCCTGGGTTAGATATAGCCGTAAGAAGTTTATTAGGTTCCGTTGCTGAGGAATTCTTTTACTTAAATAATATTGCTGCTAGTGTTTTGGTGGGAGAAAAACAATTACCCGACCTGCATAATCTCCTCCTAGAAGCTTGCCGAGTTCTCGACTTAGAACCACCTCAATTATACATTCAACAAAACCCCGTTCCTAACGCTTATACCTTCGCCATGCGCGGCAAAAAACCGTTTATGGTGATGCACACTTCCCTAATTGAAATGCTGACTCCCGCAGAAATTCAAGCGGTAATCGCCCACGAATTAGGTCATCTCAAATGTGAACACGGCGTTTATCTGACTTTAGCCAATATTATGGTCCTAGCGGCGGGATTGCTGCCCAATTGGGGGACAATGTTAGCACGATCCCTACAGGAGAGAATGTTAGCATGGGTGCGCTGCGCCGAGTTTAGTTGCGATCGATCCGCTTTATTGGCAGTTCAAGACCCAAAAATCGTCATGTCGGTGTTAATGAAGTTAGCCGGAGGTTCCCCCAGTCTCGCACCTTTATTAAATTTAGAGGCTTTTATCGATCAGGCCAAGTCCTACGATGCCGTCAGCGCCTCGGAAATGGGCGAAATGTTAAAGGGTTTGCAAACCCAACAGTTAACCCATCCCCTCCCCGTCCTGCGTGCGCGAGAAATCGATCGTTGGGCCAGTTCCCCCGATTATCACAATTTGTTAAAGGGGCCAAAAATGGGTTATAATGATAAAACTAATGCCAAGGGCGAATGGCGAAATTGGTAGACGCACCACACTCAAAATGTGGCGAGGCAGCCCCTCATGTCGGTTCGAGTCCGACTCCGCCCATTAAAATGACAAAAACCAAGCATAAGAATTTATGGTGCGTTACCGCAATTCTAACCTAGTGTCAGCATTCTTCCCTCGCTTTTAGCGATGGCATGAATGATGATCAGTATATAGACAATTCCCGAAAGCTGTGTTGTAATATCGGCATCCTGATTTGGAGAATAATCGATGTCAGAATACTCAAAACCTTTCGACAACATAAAAAAGACTAAACTGTTTAAGGATAATCAAGCTGGGGCAAGAGTAGGGCTGGCTGGTGGAGCTTGAGCAGCTATAGCCTTAGCAGGAATGTTACCATTTACAGCCCCTGTCTTAACTTTTTGCGGGCTTGGCGGGATGCTGGCTGGAATGATGACAGAACGCAGTATAAAAAAGGAGTTGACAAAATTACTGGTAAAAATAAATAATCCCATCAGACAAAATAAATAAAATTTTGGGATAATTAGGGATGAAATTACAGTTGTGATCCTGGCATTTCTGGCGAGAACACTTGATGTTATTGGTTTGATTTGCTGTTAAATCTTTACTCCTGACAACGTACATTTTAAAAGGGCTTCTTCTTGATTATTAATATTAATTTTGCTTAAAAATATTTGCTCTTTTTGTGTGGGCTTCCAAACAAATAGTCCCGTTTCTAAATTGGTCTGAAAAAAAGCATTGGCAAGAGATGTAATCACTAAATCAAAATCTGTTTCAATATATTGATCTTTGTGAATATTGAGGCTTGTTGAAGGTATTCCTATCAATTTAGACCTTTGTTCTGCCGCTTTGTCTCCTAAGGTTCTTGATCTCATACATTTGACTTCAATAAAAGGTCTGATACATCCCTGAAGACGGAAACTACCTTTTTTGGCTAACTTACATTCAGCAGAGTATTTCTTGGCGTTTTTTTGATTGATAATAGCTACGTCTGTTGTGAAAAGCTGATAACAATCAATCATATAGTCATTGCCAAAAAGCTCGAACCATTAAAAATTTGATTTCCCCAAAACTTTGCGCTTTAAAGCTAGAACACGAGGACGCGCACCTTGACTAGAAAATCCTAACCCTTCACGGAATATTTCGGGCATATAATAACGAACTGCATCTTCTTTATCCTTGTCCTCATAAATTACTCCCATTTGCTCAAGAACATTGACTTGAGTGCCATCCAGATTAAACTGTTCTAGAGAAAAAGGAATTTTTCTATCACTATATTTATGTAAACTTTCTTCTACCCAGCTTTTAAATATAGGATATTCTTCCTCAGACTCTCTAACTTTTTCTCGACTACAGGGTTCAAGCGCTCGTCGAATCGCTTGGGGAGGTAACAGTCTAGTATTCGACCATTTAGAAAATTGTATTTCTTCTTTTTTTTCTACAGTAATATTAGCAGCATGGTACAAAAATCTCACAATATCCCTCGCTTGCAGTCTTCCATTAAAATCGGTTAAAGCTGCAAAAATCCAATTGTCTGACTTAGCTTCCCTTGCATTATCTGCTCCTAATTTTTTGCCCCAAAGTAATTCTAATTTTTCTTTTAAATCTTCAATTGAACAGCCGACTAAATCCTGAGAGTTAGCATTAATAACCGATGATTGTATGCAGAGCCAATAGGAAAGTTTAAGAAACGATTCTAGATTCCAAGATAGATCATAATTACGATATAAGTTTTCAAATTGTTGCGAGTTTTGTGTGATTGTATATCTCAAGAAATCTCGACGCAGAAAGACAATCAATCCGAGATTAGATTGCCGAATTTCTGATAATTTATTCGGTAAATTATCGATCAAGGCTTTCAAGGCTTTTCGTTCACGGTTATCATTGGCAACATTAGGAAAAGCATCTTCTAATCCATCAAATAAAAATATAATCTTCGAGTTTTTTTGTTGAAGGTATTCATGCAGTTTATGTAATTGACAATTTTCAGGATTATAACCTAAAACTCTCGAAATTTCTTTGATCCAAAAATTTGTCCAATCAACCTCATTCCAATCCTGATTTGATAGCGACTGCGTAATTCTGTCTTTTAAATCCGATGAGAAAAATTGATAATCATTATTAAGAAAATTATTAACATTTTGCCGTGCTTGCTCAAGAATATTTTTGGCCTGATCATTTAAATTTTGTGATTGCAGTAAAGGAAATATTAAACCGAGATTTTCTAGGGAATTTTCTTGATTTTGAGGATCAACTTTATTTAAAAAATTTTCCCAAGACTGTAGGCGAGATAGCTGAATATAATTAAAGGTTTTTCCCGCACCTTTAGCACCAATTGAGATAACATTAGGTAGTTTATCTTGAAAATTACGAGCGAGATTTTTCAATGGCTCGGTAATGAGCAAATCTTCCCCTTGTCCCTTTTCTGCATAAATATATTTATTGCAAGTATCCCTGAGTTTTTTCACATCATCTAAGGAGTTATCTGAAGGTGTGGCTGATGCAATGCTATTATTAGATAATTTATCTTCTGCCCATTGTCTTGCCAGTTCCATCAAGGAAGTTGAACTTAATTTGTTTTGAGCTTCTTCCCAATTGTTAACATATAGTAACTCTTGGGCGAAATCAGTTTCTTTAATATCCAGTCTAGCAATATATAAAATCTCATTTTTGGGTTGAACATAAGCCGACTGTAATTGCTCTAAAATATTCTCAAATGCTGATAAATTTCTAACTTCTGGAGTTAAAAAACTAATAATTATCGAAGGATCATAATAATTACCATCCTTTACTTTTAAATCACTGGGAGCTAGTAAGCCAATTTTTTCTAAAACCATCCTGACACCTCGCCAAGATTGCTCATTAACTGTTGTTACTAAAAATCTTTGGATTCTAGAGTCAAATAAAATTGGGCTAGAAATTTCACTTAATCCTGCTCTTAAATCAATAAATATATAATCTACTGCTAATTTTTGCCCTAATTGATAAATTGCATCCCCTACTTCCCACGCACCCGATGGATTTCTAGCTAAATTCTCTGGAAGTATAGGAGTATCTAAGAGTTCTTCTTCTTCAATAAAAGCGGGGAGAAAATATAAAGTTGATTTATTTTGCTGTTTGGCAGTTTTCTTAATTTCTTGAGTTACCCAAGAGATTGCCACCTCTAGAGATGGATTAGGATATTGATAAACTTCCAAAAAATTGCTCAAAGATACGGTTGCCTGTTGATTTTCATACCTTTGCCAATAGGTTAACCCCGGTGCCTCTAAATCTGAGTCAATAACTAAAATTTTAATTGGTTTATTTATCTCTTTTGCTCTTGCTAAGAGAGCAAGAATATAAGCGGCTAAATGTAGGGTTCTTCCCACACCACCTTTAAAAGAATAAAAAGCAATAATTTCTGGCTTATCTTGATAAGCATTGGGTAAAAAATTATCCGATTGCTCTGAATCTGTATTTTCTTTTAAATAAGCGACTTCCTGCCAAAAAGGTCGAATCGATGGAGAAAAATAAGAACTATTATCTATTAAAATAAATTCTACAGGAATAGAAGCATTATCAATATCTAGCTGAATAATTTGTTCTGATTCTTGATACCAATCTCCGAACCATTCTTTTAATATTGAGTTAGCTTTTGGTTGATCATCTTGATTTTGAATACCAATCTCTAAAGCACTACTAAAACAACTAATTTTAACAATACCATCAGGTAAGTCATTTCCGTTAGCGGTTTCGCGAGCAATTTTTCTTTTAATATCAAACCAAGTTAGTAATGTCCGTCTTCTCATAGTCCCTGCAACTCCTGTTCAATCCAACGTAATATATCTAACAATTTTTTTTCTAATTCACCATCCTTGATATTTTCACAGCATCCCCCATATCGCCACATTTGATTAATTTCACCGGAAGAAAGCTCTCTCTCTTGATTATTTTTTAAAGGTTTCATACTTAATTGTGAGGGAAGTTTTAGTTTTTCTCCCGCAGCTAGTTTGTCTAGTAACTTATTTATATCATGCCGCACTTCAAGTAATTCTCGACAAGAATCGGTGCAATCTTTACTTTGTCTTTTCAGTAAAACCGCTTTGAGACCACATTCAACCGAGTAAAATAGCAATAAACGATGAGCGTTAGTTCTGGTTTCGACCTTTGCCGCTCGTTGATTTTCTCTCCATGCTTTTTGTAGTTCTCTGTCTGTAAAAGGAATCACCCAGTCAACCCTTTGCACGATAGGGTTAGATCCTAGCACAAAAAAACCCGCTGGCGCGGGCTTTTTCCACAAAACCAAAGTTTTAATTAACCTAACAACGCTTTTGCCTTCGCTACCACGTTATCCACGGTAAAACCGAACTTCTCTGACATTCCTAGATAAAATATCGTAATTTTGTTAAAATAATCTCAAAGAAAAGCCTCTAAAATCAAAGGTAATGTCCAAAATCGCTAAAAAACTTAGTAATTCTCCTTTTCGTTATCCTGGCGGTAAATTTTATGCCCGTAAGCTAATCTTAGCTTGTCTTCCTAGTCACCATAAGTATTGTGAACCCTTTGCGGGGGGAGCATCTATATTCTTTGCTAAGGAAAGTGTAGCAGAGAATATTCTCAATGACAAAGATGAGGAATTAATGAACTGTTATCGACATATCAAAGATCATCTTGATAGTCTAATTGAATTATTAAAAGATCTAAACGCTACCAAAGAATTACACAATTATTATAAAAATGAATTTCAACCAGACAATGACCTAGAAAGAGCCATGCGTTGGTATTATCTAAATAGAACTTCCTACTCAGGAATTATGAAACTTGAAAATTGTTATTGGGGCTATGGTGATAAGTATTCTATGCGTCCTGAAAACTGGCCTTCTCACCTAAAAACCACTTCGGAAAAACTGCAAAATGTCAATTTATCTTGTTTAGATTTTGAAGATTTAATCAATCAATTACCCGATGATTACTTTTTATTTGTCGATCCTCCTTACTTTCAAGCAGATCAAAATAAATTCTATTCCTGCTTCTTCAGTCTAGAAGATCATGAAAGGTTATGTAAGACGTTGAAAAAACATCAACATCGATTTAAATTTCTTTTGACTTATGATAATTGCTCCGAAATTAGAGAAATGTATGATTGGTGTATTTCTTTACAAGATAATGAATGGAATTACACTATTAATCGAACTGATGATCAAAAAAATGGTTTAAAATTAGAACATGGTTATCAGAGTGAAAGACGCAAGGGCAAGGAGGTATTTATTGCTAATTATGATCTTCAGAAACCTGCAAGATTTACACCTCTACAATTAAGTTTATTCGATGTATCTTGATTCCTAATTTTAATCAAGTAAATCCTCTATTTTTTCTATCGGTAGCCATGGTTGTAGAGGTTCAGCCGTATTAACATCAAAGAAAATTTTGGGATAATTAGGGATGAAATTACAGTTGTTATCGTGGCATTTCTGGCGAGAACAATTGATATTATTGGTTTGATTTGCTGTTAAATCTTTACTTCTGGCAACGTACATTTTTAAAAGGGCTTCTTCTTGATTATTAATATTAATTTTGCTTAAAAATATTTGCTCTTTTGGTGTGGGCTTCCAAACAAATAGTCCCGTTTCTAAATTGGTCTGAAAAAAAGCATTGGCAAGAGATGTAATCACTAAATCAAAATCTGTTTCAATATATTGATCTTTGTGAATATTTAGGCTTGTTGAAGGTATTCCTATCAATTTAGACCTTTGTTCTGCTGCTTTGTCTCCTAAGGTTCTTGATCTCATACATTTGACTTCAATAAAAGGTCTGATACCTCCCTGAAGACGGAAACTACCTTTTTTGGCTAACTTACATTCAGCAGAGTATTTTTTGGCGTTTTTTTGATTGATAATAGCTACATCTATATCGTGAGAACCAGCTTGAGGATTTAAGCGAGGATTAGTAACTAAATAATTATTTGCGAGTATTTTTGACAGTTCATCTTGTACAGTGAACTCAAAAAACTTGCCACGAATCATAGGAATAACTTTTGGATCATTGAGAACTTCTGTAATATATTTGATATTCAAACTATAACTCTTACAAAAACTTTCTATTTTTTCAAACCATTCCCATTCAAGCTCGTTATCATGCAAAAACTGCTCAAGCAATTTAATCAAATCTTCTGACATCATCAGTATTTACATCGGAATTTATAGACATAGTGTTAAAAAGCTCCGAAAGACTTATGTTTAATGCTCTACATAAAGAAATCAAGCATAGTAAAGAAGGATTCCTTTTACCACGTTCAAGAAGACTGATGTAAGTTCTATCCAAATTGGCCGCTTCGGCCAACCTTTCTTGGGATAAACCCTTTTGAATGCGAGCATTATGTAAACATCTGCCAAATTGAGCTAAATTGTCCTTTGCCATGCTTCGATTAAACTGCCTGACGTGACCCCTAGTCCACTGACTGACAGTCACAATAGAAAAACAAAAAAATGAGCCAGATTTTTCTGACTCATTACAGCTAAGATTTCAGGTAATTAACCTAACAACGCTTTTGCCTTCGCTACCACGTTATCCACGGTAAAACCGAACTTCTCTAGAATCACACCTCCTGGAGCAGAAGCGCCGAAGGTATCAACCCCCAACACATCCCCCTCATCGGTGATGTAGCGATGCCAACCCATAGTTGAACCCGCTTCCACCGCGAGACGTTTTTTCACTGCTTTCGGCAATACCGATTCTTTGTATTCTGCCGATTGTTCCTCGAATAGCTCCCAACAGGGCATAGAAACGACGCGAGCTTTAATTCCTGCTTCTTTCAACACCGCAGCCGCTTTATCGCAGAGATACAACTCGCCCCCCGTACCGATGAGAATGACATCGGGAGTACCTTCACAATCGGTGATAATATAAGCACCTTTAGCCACACCCGCAAGGGAAGTTCCCGCTAAATTGGGCAGATTTTGACGGGATAATGCTAGTAACGTCGGGCGCTTAGTTTCGCTCACCGCTACTTTATAAGCACCGGAAGTTTCCGTACCATCTCCCGGACGCATGACTAACAGGTTAGGAATAGCGCGCAGAGAAGCAACGTGTTCCACGGGTTGGTGAGTCGGTCCATCTTCCCCTAAGGCAATGGAATCGTGAGTCATTACCCAGATGACGCGGGTTTCTGACAATGCCGATAAACGGATAGAATTCCGCATATAGTCGGTGAAAATCAGGAAAGTCGCCCCGTAGGGAATCAATCCCGTGTTATGGAGAGCAATCCCGTTACAAATCGCCCCCATCGCGTGTTCCCGCACACCAAAATGGACGTTACGCTCCTGATAACTGCCTTTTTGGAAATTACCAAAATGCTCTAATTCGGTGTAGTTAGAGTGGGTTAAATCCGCTGAACCGCCGATTAAACCGGGTAAAACCCCCGCAAGCGCATTTAAGCAGATTTCCGAGTGTTTACGACTAGCGAGCGCCTTATCTTCGGGTTTATAAACCGGTAAAGCTTGCTCCCAACCTTCCGGCAGTTGACCGGTGGTTAACTGCTCAAATAAAGCCGCTTCTGCGGGATATTTAGCCTGATATTCGTTAAATAACTTATTCCAGTCCGTTTCTGCCGTCGCTCCCTTGTCCACTGCTTGCCGGAAACGATTTAACACCTCATCGGGAACCACAAACGGCTCGTATTCCCAACCTAAGGCTTTCCGGGTTAACTCGATTTCTGTTGCTCCCAAAGCTGCCCCGTGAACATCGGCGGTATTAGACTTATTGGGGGAACCATAACCGATGGTGGTGGTGATTTTAATCATCGAGGGTTTATCGGTGACAGCTTTGGCAGCCGCGATCGCATTAGCAATGGCATCTAAATCGGTGTTACCATTCTCGACGTGCTGAACGTGCCAACCGTAGGCTTCAAAACGCTTGCTCACGTCTTCGGTAAAAGCGATATCGGTGGAACCATCGATCGAGATATGGTTATCATCATAGAGAGCGATTAACTTGCCTAAACCCCAGTGACCGGCTAAAGAACAAGCTTCCCCGGAAATTCCCTCCATATTGCAACCATCACCCAAAATGACATAGGTGTAATGGTCGATAATTTTGGCATCCGGTTTATTGAAACGGGCCGCTAAATGGGCCTCTGCTAGGGCCAAACCCACACCATTGGCAATCCCTTGACCCAGAGGACCGGTGGTCACTTCCACCCCTTCCGTGACGAAATTTTCGGGGTGGCCGGGGGTTTTCGATTTCCACTGCCGGAATTGTTTAATTTCCTCTAGGGGAACGCTATCGTATCCGGTCAGGTACATCAAAGCGTACTGCAGCATACAACCGTGACCGGCGGAGAGAACAAAACGATCGCGATTGACCCATTGGGGGTTTTTCGGGTTAAAACGCAGGAATTGATCCCAGAGAACAAAGGCCATGGGAGCGGCTCCCATGGGCAGTCCGGGGTGTCCCGATTTAGCTTTTTCTACGGCATCCACCGCTAAAAAACGTACCGCATTAATACAAAGTTCTTCGAGGGATTGGGAGACTACAACCATAATGTTTTTTAGAATGAACTACAAAAATAAGACCAGGTTAAAGAGGGAGCCACTCACAGATTACTCTTTCAGGGGCATCGACTCAAGCATATTTTCTAAAAGCTAAGGTGACGTTATGGCCGCCAAATCCAAAGGAGTTGGAGAGGGCAGCGTTAACTATCTGCTGACGACTTTCGTAGGGGACGTAATCAAGATCACAATCGGGGTCAGGATTGTCCAGGTTGAGCGTCGGGGGAATCCGGTCATTAGCGATCGCCATGACCGTGGCCACGGCTTCAATGCCGCCAGAACCGCCTAAAAGGTGGCCTGTCATCGATTTGGTGGAACTGACGGGGATTTGGTAGGCCGATTCTCCTAAAGCTTTTTTAATCGCCTTGGTTTCCGTGGGATCATTGGCCCCTGTACTGGTGCCGTGGGCGTTGATATAGCTAATTTCCGCCGGAGTCAAACCGGCATCTTTGATCGCTAATTCGATCGCTCTGGTGGCCCCACGACCGTCGGGAACCGGTGCCGTCATGTGATAGGCATCGCAAGTCAGACCATAACCGATCATTTCGGCGTAAATCCGCGCCCCACGAGCTAAGGCCGTTTCTAATTCCTCTATAATCAAGATTCCTGCCCCTTCCCCCATGACAAAACCATCCCGATCCTTGTCAAAGGGACGACTGGCCCGGGTGGGGTCATCGTTGCGGGTGGACAGGGCCTTAGCGGAGGCAAAACCAGCCAATCCTAGGGGGGTAACGGCGGCTTCCGTCCCACCGCAGATCATCGCTTTGGCCGAACCCCTTTGTACTAGACGAAAAGCATCCCCGATGGCATTGGAACCAGCAGCACAAGCGGTCACGGTACAGTTACTCGGTCCCTTGGCTCCCGTATGGATAGCGGTTAAACCGGCGGCCATATTGGCAATCATCATCGGGATCATGAAAGGACTACACCGGCCCGGACCTTTTGTCAAGTAAATTTCCTGTTGATCCTCCAGCACTTTTATACCACCTACGCCCGTACCGATTAGTACACCTATATCATCGGCATTGAGAGCGTCGATAACTAATCGCGAATCTTGCAGCGCTTGCAAACTAGCGGCGACGGCAAATTGAGCGAAACGGTCCATACGCTTTGCCTCTTTGCGATCCACATATTCGTGGGGGTCAAAACCCCGCACTTCCCCAGCAATGCGACAAGCGTGACGGGAGGCATCAAAGTGGGTAATTAAACCAATGCCACTTTTGCCGTTGATTAAGCCTGTCCAATAGTCTGCTAGATTATTGCCGAGGGGAGTGATCGCACCCATCCCCGTGATGACAACCCTTTTTAATGGCAATTCTGTCATGTTTGTTCAAAAATAAGGGCAGATTTTGCCCCAGATATTTAATCCTAAATTGTCAATTCTCCCGCAATAATTAGGCGGTTGCTTCTACTTTACCGCTAATATAATCGGCAGCTTTGCCCACAGTGTCAATTTGTTCGGCTGCTTCGTCGGGAATTTCAATATCAAATTCTTCCTCTAAAGCCATCACTAACTCGACCACATCAAGGGAATCCGCTTTCAGATCATTAGCAAAGCTTGCTTCAGGGATAACTGTATCTGGATCCTCTACTTCTAATTGTTCCACAACAACTTTTTTAACTCGATCGAAAATGTCTGCTTTACTCATGGATGTCAATTTTTATCCGCTGGTTTACCAGACTCTAGCCTCTAGGGTCTGGGGAAATGGGGCGGTGTTACCATTTCCAGCAATAAATTTCGGTTAGCTTTTTCACTGACCATTTTTCATCTTACTGGAAGTTGTTCCCCTCTTGATGAAGTTTTTTTGCGATCATCAGGGAAATTGGGGTGTAGGGTGTGGGGTGTAGGGTGTGGGGTAGTGGGGTGTGGGGTGTAGGGTGTGGGGAGAATAAATAAAAATAATCTCCTGTCTCCTGACTACTGACTACTGACTCCTGCCTCCTGAATAAAAAGCAAAAATATAACGGATAACTCTGAAATTAAGATAATAATCATGGCTGACCATTACCCAAATTTTAGAATTTCCGTTTTTTTGGTTTTCTTGACTACTATTCGGCGGTAGCCAATCCAGTTTCGGTGCTGCCGGTGCTGCGACGACGGGTGAGAGTATTAAAGAGCATAATTCCGATCGCTTTGATTAGATTACCTTCCAACTCTTGGAACATTTTCATGTTCATGCCAAAAGCGGCGTTAGCTTCGGTGACAATGCGATCGGCCATGGCTTGATCCACCGGTAACTCGTCGAGGGTTTGACGATAGTGGTTTTTATAGGCTTTTTCGTCGGTAATATCTTTGAAATCATAGAAAGCTGTGCCACCAGTTTCCAGATTCATCGCTTTTTCGGCGATTTTTTTCAAGATTTGCCCCCCGGACAGATCGCCGAGATAACGGGTATAGGAATGAGCGACTAATAATTCGGGTTCTGTTGTGGCGATTTCCCGAATCCGGTCAACGTAGGCCTGACCTGCGGGAGATAAAGCGATCTCGTTGCGCCAATTTGGACCATAATAAAAATATAAATCCTGTTCTAGCGCATTTTTGCGATTGAGTTCAGGAAAACAGATTTTAGAAACGACGGGATGACTACGAAGTTTTTCCATCTCCTCTTCCATGGCCGAATAGACGAAGTAGAGGTTAGCCACCAGTTTGCGATAGGAAGTTTTTTCCACCACACCTTTGAGAAAACACTTGACAAAACCGACGTTTTCTGCCATGGTGTGAGATTTTTTCGTGCCTTCTCGCAGTTGAGTTGATAAATTAACGCTCATATTATGATCACCTGTTGGGATGAGTAGAATGGATCGGGTTCGTTACAGATGCTTACTAAAACCGCCTATTTTGGTAGATTAAACTGAATCGATCGCTAATTTTATTAAGAATTTTTACAGTGCCGCCGGGGGAGCTTAGGGGGAAAAGTTAGCTCTAGCAGGACTTAACCGTCGGTTGAAACTGGTATTGAGCCAGATGGCGAAATTGTAAAGATTAGTGAAAAACTGCTGCCTAGGTCATCTTGGGGAGAGAGAGGCTAGGACATAGCACTAATATCGATTATCGAGCAACATTCTTCACACTTCTTATTAATTCTTAACATTCAGGAGACTTAGATCAGCAAAATTTCACAAATTAAAACCGAATTTAGCAATCATGCTTATAATCAGTACAGGATTCTTTATGTTGTGCTAAACTCAAGCCCTTGAGAGACAAAGCCATAGTTGCGATGTCAGCGAGAACACATTTAGCAACCCCCTACCCAAACCCTTAGTCATAACACTCTGGTAATGCCCCGAATACTTGTAATCGATGATGATCCTGCGATCGCGGAATTAGTCTCCATCAACTTGGAGATGGCGGGTTATGACGTTAACCCCGCAGAGGACGGGATTAAAGGCCAAGCCTTGGCCGTCCAGTTACAACCCGATTTAATCATGCTGGATTTAATGTTGCCCAAAGTCGATGGTTTTACTGTCTGTCAGCGTTTGCGACGAGATGAACGCACGTCAGACATCCCGATTTTGATGCTGACAGCCTTAGGACAAACCCAAGATAAAGTGGAAGGTTTTAACGCGGGTGCCGATGATTACCTGACCAAACCTTTCGAGGTGGAGGAAATGTTAGCTAGGGTACGCGCTCTCCTGAGACGCACCGATCGCATTCCCCAAGCCGCTAAACACTCAGAAATACTCAGTTTTGGGCCTTTAACCCTGGTTCCCGAACGTTTTGAGGCGGTCTGGTTTGAAGGTGTGGTCAAGTTAACCCATCTAGAATTCGAGTTACTCCACTGTCTTCTCCAGCGTCACGGTCAGACCGTTTCCCCCAGTGATATTCTCAAGGAAGTCTGGGGATACGATCCCGATGATGATATCGAGACTATTCGCGTTCACATTCGCCATCTGAGAACGAAACTAGAACCCGATCCCCGCCACCCTCGCTATATTAAAACCGTTTACGGTGCGGGTTATTGTCTGGAGTTACCCACCAATGAACAGGTGGTGCTTGATTCATCGGCGGCAACAGTTTAAACGGGGAGCGATTGTCTAAATAGGCAATAGGGACTATTGTTTCCTCGCTCCTCCTCCTCTTCAGATTGAGAAGGTTGACCGGCGGTTAGGTTTTGATGGCTATGGCTGCGGCCTCTTTTTGACCCTGACGATAACAAGGGGAAAACACCCCTAGCAAGTCAGGACAATGGCGGGAGTAATTACTGGTTGAATTTAGTATCAGCAGAAGTCTCTCGCTTTTAGCCATGGGACGGCGCTTTTAAACGGGAGAATTACTTCGCCTTAGGGTTGCCCTCATGAATGCTGAATATATGGGGTTTGCTGAAAAAGTCGCTCAAAGAATTATGCTATTGAGTGCCAATAAGTAGGGAGACGCAATTATTTGTAGGATAGGTTAGCGGTAGCGTAACCCATGCAGGCCGAGTGCCGATTACAATAACGATAGACTCCTATTATCTCTTTTAGCCAATTGTGGGGAGAAGGCGAGGGGAAAACTCGCCTATTTTCAGGGTTTATTGACCTTCCCGACCGATTTGACGCTCGATAGTTTCGATAGCGGCATTTAATCCCGCTAGACGGGTTTCGAGGTCGTCGCGCATCCATTTGAGGAATGTTAATTTACGCTCTTGACATTCTTGGCGGGAAGTGCTGCCACAAGTGTTGAAGAAAAAGGGAAACATAGATCTAAGGGGTCTGCTATAACTCTACGTCTCCTATCTTGACGAAAATTTTCAAAAAAGTCTAACCGTTAAGTCGCCATAATAACCAGAGACCTAAACCAAAACCGAAAAAGTTAGGCAGCCAGGCAGCTAGGAAGGGGGAGAGGGTGGCGGTTAGTCCCAAGCTGCCGACAAGGAAGTTTAAAAGATAATAGAGGAAAACAATGGCGACACTGAGACCGAAACTGGTTCCCCGACTAATTCTTTGCGGTAGAGAACCCAAGGCACAGCCGATGGTAGCAAAGACGATACAGACAAAGGGAAAGGCGATTTTTTGCTGGATTCGCACTTGAAAAAACCTGACTCTTTTCTCATCGCCACTGAGTTTGAGCAGTTGCACATATTCGATCGCCTGTGGTATGTTCATCTCGTAGGGATCGCGGCTTTGACGAGCAAAATCGAAAGCAGAGCGAGATAAAGCGATTTTTTCGGTTTTAAAGGGGATAACTTGGCTATAGGAGGCATTAGGGGGGGTTAATTCATAGATAATGCCGTTAAAAAAGTCCCAGACGTTATCGACGGCATTCCAACGGGCCGAATCGGCGATAATAATTTGATTTAATTCTTCTTTTAGCCAACGGATAACGGTGACAGTTTTCATTTTTTCGCCGTCAAATTGTTCGGCATAAAATAAACTTCTTAAATTGCGATTAATCGTACCATTTTCTAGGGTTTTTATTTCATAATCGGGATAATAAAAGTCTTTATTTTTCCAAAAACTTGCTTCTTTATTAATTTTCTGCACTAAAATTTCTGTGGCTCGATAATTAGCATTAGGAACCACATATTCGTTCAATAAAAATGTTACCACTGTAACTATTAAACTCAGGCAAAAAGTGGGTATAAAAAGACGGTAAAGAGTGACTCCACAGCTTTGCAGGGCAACGGTTTCGCTATCACTACTTAAACGTCCGTAGGTGATTAAAGTGGCCAGTAAAAGAGAAACTGGCAGGGAATAAGTAACAAATTCTGGCACTTTTAACAGGAGAATTTCTAGGGCCGAGACAAGGGGTAGATTAGCATCAACTACCTGATTAGCTAAATCGGAAAGATTGCCGATCGCTACTCCCAAAGAGGCAAATAAACCAACACTAAATAAAAATGGGGGTAGTAGTTGGCTGATCAGATAGCGATCAATGAGGGCAATACCTCCATTTACCCAGTAAGAAATCTTTTTCTTAATCATTGATTTTGGTTAACTCACTCCTCTTTCATCCCATTTCCGGCTCTCTTAGGTTTGGTAGGTAAAATGTATTCTAAGATACAGTCCTGCTGGCGAGGGAGTGGAAGGAACCCGACCGACACAGAGGACACAAAGATCGATCATAATGTAAGTTAAACTTATCACACAGAACCTAGAAGAGCCCCATTTCCTAACCCGCAGCCGTCTTGCCTATCCCTTCGGTCAGCCTATCATATTTTGTCTTTGACGAAAAACACCGCCGGAAGTTGTATGATTGCGGGGAGAGTGGACAGAAGTAAGGATTTGGGTAAGTGTGGATAATTTTTCTGTTCCTATTCCCCGATCATCCCCAGGTGAATTATGCTGCTAAACTGGCAAACTTTTACTATTCATAAACGAGTACCTTTAACGATTAGTCGCGGCACTACCAGCGAAAATACTAATATATGGCTGCAAATTAGCGAGGAAAATATCGAAGGGTGGGGAGAGGCATCCCCTTTTAATATTACCAGCGAGGAGAAAAAACCCGATAAAATCCTGCAAGAATTAAACTCGATCGCTCCTATTTTACAATCTTTTCACCCCTGTCAACGCCAAGAAATTGAAAAAATTTTATGGCAAAATCAGATATCTTCGGCTACTCGTGCCGCTATTGATACGGCACTGCACGACTGGTTAGGCAAAAAAGCTAATTTACCTCTCTGGCAAATTTTTGGACTCGATCGCTCTTTAATTCCGCCGGTTTCTGTTACTATCGGTTTAAATTCTCCAGAAAATGTGGGGAAGAGGGTGTTAGATTGGCTAGAAATCGGCGATTTTAGCTTATTAAAGGTCAAATTAGGCTCACCGGACGGGATAGAAGCCGATCGAGCTATAATTCTGGCTATTAAAGAAATTGTCCCCCATTTGCCCCTAACTGTCGATGCTAATGGTGGTTGGAGATTTAGCGATGCGGTGAAAATGTGCCAATGGTTAAAGGAAAAAGGCGTTATTTATGTGGAACAACCCCTATCCGTGGGACAAGAACGAGATTTAATTGATTTATACCAAAAATCGCCCCTACCTATCTTCGTCGATGAAAGCTGTTTTTCTAGTCAAGATATCCCGAAACTGGCCGATCGAGTCCACGGCATTAATATTAAACTAATGAAAGCCGGTGGATTAGCAGAAGTGCAGAGAATGATTCATATTGCCCAAGCTTGCCAACTGCAAATTATGTTCGGATGTTACTCTGATAGCAGTTTAGCCAATACTGCCCTAGCACATCTTGGCCCGCTTGTCAACTATCTTGACCTAGATAGTCATTTAAATTTACGCGATGATCCCTTTACGGGTTTAAGCTTGGAAAAGGGACGTTTACAACCAAATAATTTGCCCGGTTTGGGTGTTAGTTTACGGACAAAAGATGACTAATTATTTGACTCCTGACAAGAAAGTAGCGATTCTTCTCCACGAAGGAATCAAAGGAACTCGCGGCAAAACTGGGTTAAGTTATCTGCGTTACGGAAAAGCGCAGGTAGTGGCGATTATTGACGCAGAAAGCGCCGGCAGTACCTTAAAAGAAGTGGCCGGAATCGATCGCCCCTTGCCGATTGTTGCTAATGTTAGGGAAGCTCTAACCTATCATCCCGATACCCTGTTAATTGGCATCGCACCCTCAGGGGGCATTTTACCACCCCATTGGCTAGAAGAAATCAAAGAGGGGGTAAATACAGGGTTATCCCTCGTTAATGGACTCCATACACCCCTAAAACCCCTTTTTTCTCAGCTTAAACCGGATCAATGGATTTGGGATATCCGTCTGGAACCCCAAGACTTAAAAATTGGGCAAGCGCGGGCGAAAAATTTAACCTGTCAGCGTATTCTAACGGTAGGGACGGATATGAGTGTGGGCAAAATGTCCACTAGCATCGAATTACACCGAGTTGCCCAAGAAAAAGGGCTAAAATCGCAATTTTTAGCCACTGGACAGGGGGGAATTATGATCGCGGGGAAGGGTGTACCCTTGGATGCGGTGCGCGTCGATTATGCTGCTGGTGCGATCGAGGCTTTGGTGTTAGAATCAGCAGAAAATAACGATATTCTGTTTATTGAGGGTCAAGGCTCCCTTTTACACCCCGGATCCACTGCTACCTTGCCTTTAATGCGTGGCAGTCAACCAACGGGGTTAATTCTCGTCCATCGCGCTGGACAAATTCATATCAAAGATTTACCCGATATTCCCATCCCTCCCCTAACGGAAGTGATTAAACTCTGCGAAATGACTGCCAGTGCTGGGGGAAGTTTCGGGGAGGTGAAGGTAAAGGGGATTAGTTTAAATACTTTTCATCTTAGTCCGCAGGCGGCAGTTAAAGCTATAGAAACTGTGCGGGAGGAAACGGGGTTATTTTGTACCGATGTTGTCCGTTTTGGCGGTCAAGGGTTATTATCAGTGATCAGTGAGCAGTGATCAGTGATCAGTGATTAATTCAATCATAGTCAATGATAGGTGATGCGTTACGACTAAATCTGGATGTTGTTAAATTTTCTCTTGACAAAGGCGACTTGACATGATATTATATTCATAATGGAAAATCCGTGCGCCTACGAACCCTATTTTCCAAAGCATTTAAACTCTATCTTGATTCTACTTGCCAGAGTTGGGACGACATAGTTTTATATTCTCCATAATCGTTTGAGTATGGGGATGATTTTCCCCTAATCCTTCTCTGAAAATATTAATCGCTTCTAGATAGAGAGGTTCCGCTTCTGTGTAGCTGTCTTGGGAATGGTACAATAGTCCTAAATTATTGAGAGATACCAATTTTCATAACTAAGATTGGGAATATTTTGAAAATGCTTAATGTTAGCTGTAATCAGAGTATAATCGCAATAAATAGCAGTCGCAGCAATAAACAAATCAATCGGGGTAATGAGTTGTCCTTTTATTCTAAGATTAACGTATATTTGAGTAGCTATATCACTAATTTCACGATCATAACCAATTACTTCACTGACTTCTGCAAGACGTTCAAATTGTTGTTGTTGATTTCGTGCATCTTTATACAATAAGCCACTTTTAATCTCGTAATAGGTAAAGATTGAAAACGATATATAAGTATAGTGTTGTCGATAGATGCGGAATTGTTCAATTACTGCGGGATTGCCTCGTAAAAAATAAGAGAGGATATTGGTATCAAGTAATGCTTGTTTCATAAGTCATTTATCCGTTTTAAATCGAGTTGACGATTAGCTTCTGCTTCTTCGACAATCTCTTGCATAGTATTTTCTATATCTGCTGCCATACCAGCAAATTCCATAAAGTCAACGTCTGGATGTTTTGTTTTTATAGATTGGACAAAATGCAGGATTTCCGGCAGCAGAGAAATGGGAGTTGTTTCAATTTCTTTAATAAGTTGTTCTTTGAGTGTCATAGCTTTATCAGTTATCAGTTATCAGTTATCAGTTATCAGTGAGCAGTTATCAGTGATTAATTCAATCATAGTCAATGATAGGTGATGCGTTACGACTAAATCTGGATGTTGTCAAATTTTCTCTTGACAAAGGCGACTTGACATGACATTATATTCATAATGGAAAATCCGTGCGTATGCAGACGCTATTTTCCCATGGTCTTAACTATGATTGGTTCATTCAATCAATCTTCATCTCTAATCCACTCTTAACTAGGTCCCTAATCACAGTCCATCACACCAACCACAGTCGATGATAGGTGGTGGGTTACTAGGTTTTACTAAATCCTGATTTGAAAAAATTTTCTCTTGACAAGGGCGACTTGACATGATACTATATTCATAACGGAAAATCCGTGCGCCTACAGACCCTCTTTTCCAACGCTCTTAACTATGATTGGTTCATTCAATCAATCTTCATCTATAATCCACTCTTAACTAGCTCCCTAGTCATAGTCCATCCCACACACCAATCACAGCTAAGATGCTATCCCCCACGACGAAGACAGATAGCATAATTTCCTCGAACCGTCATTGTTGTTGGATGCGCTATTCCTAATGATTGCTCACAAATTTGTAATGCTTTAGAATAAAGAGGTTCCGCTTCTGTGTATTTGCCTTGGGAACGGTACAATACTGCTAAATTGCTGAGGGAAGTTGCCACAAGGGGATGATTGTCTCCTAAGAGTCGTTTTTTCAAATCTAATGCTTCTAGATAGAGAGGTTCTGCTTCTGGGTATCTGCCTTGGGAATAGTACAATCCTGCTAAATTGTTGAGGGAATTTGCCACAAGGGGATGATTGTCTCCTAAGAGTCGTTTTCTCAAATCTAATGCTTCTAGATAGAGAGGTTCCGCTTCTGGGTATCTGCCTTGGGATTTGTACAATCCTGCTAAATTGTTGAGGGAATTTGCCACAAGGGGATGATTGTCTCCTAAGAGTCGTTTATACAAATCTAATGCTTCTAGATAGAGAGGTTCTGCTTCTGGGTATCTGCCTTGGGAACGGTACAATTCTGCTAAATTGTTGAGGGAACTTGCCACATCGGGATGATTGTCTCCTAAGAGTCGTTTATACAAATCTAATGCTTCTAGATAGAGAGGTTCTGCTTCTGGGTATCTGCCTTGGGAATCGTACAATGCTGCTAAATTGTTGAGGGAACTTGCCACATCGGGATGATTGTCTCCTAAGAGTCGTTTTCTCAAATCTAATGCTTCTAGATAGAGAGGTTCTGCTTCTGGGTATCTGCCTTGGGATTTGTACAAGTATGCTAAATTGTTGAGGGAACTTGCCACATCGGGATGATTGTCTCCTAAGAGTTGTTTTCTCAAATCTAATGCTTCTAGATAGAGAGGTTCCGCTTCTGGGTATCTGCCTTGGGAATCGTACAATGCTGCTAAATTGTTGAGGGAATTTGCCACATCGGGATGATTGTCTCCTAAGAGTCGTTTTCTCAAATCTAATGCTTCTAGATAGAGAGGTTCTGCTTCTGGGTATCTGCCTTGGGAGTAGTACAAGTATGCTAAATTGTTGAGGGAACTTGCCACATCGGGATGATTGTCTCCTAAGAGTCGTTTTCACAAATCTAATGCTTCTAGATAGAGAGGTTCCGCTTCTGGGTAACTGCCTTGGGAATCGTACAATACTGCTATATTGCTGAGGGATTGTGCGACATCGGGATGATTGTCTCCTAAGAGTCGTTTTATCAAATATAATTGTTGTTTTTATTGTGGTTGTGGTTGTTTGTTACTGGCTTGGGTATTTTTGATTTGTGGTTGTTTT
>NZ_JAPZSS010000315.1:0-16717 GCF_027532015.1 Microcystis sp. LE19-131.1A
TCCTGTTTTCTCCCCTTTGCTATTAATAAAAGTTATATTTTCTCTGAATTATCTCAACAAAAACTTATCTTCTCAATCGGCTTGAATAATCAATTATCTTTCTCCTGCTGCCCCCTTACTTTTTCAGCAAGCCCTATTTAGATGGAGCTTTACCGAAAATTTTGGGTTAAAGCCCCGCCCTTTAGTGTAGGGTCGGGCGACTTTTAATTTATGGGTTGTCAACTTCAGAAGCAATTCTGTCTAAGCAAGTAATCTCTGTGAACCAAGAATCCCCTTCTTTTTAGAGCGGGAAGTGTCAAAAGGATTTTACCAAAATGTCTAACGAAACCGTTACCTATTCCCTAGAAGCTGTTCTCAAGGAAATCAAAGACAGTATTAAGGAAGTTAGCCACAAAATCGACAAAATTGACGAACGGCTAACTAAGTTAGAGGTGGGACAAGCTAAACTGACTGAGAAAGTCGATGGGATGGATAGAAGGCTCGAAAAGGTTGAGGGAACCCAGAAAAATCAGGTCTGGACGTTAATAATTCTTTTAGGAGGGGCGGTCGCCTATGGCGCGGCGAAGCCGACCGCTACGGCATCGTGGCGCTCTTTCTTTTCTGGGAATCCTTGACCATCTATGAGTTTGCTAGTGTATGGCATTTATTTAAGTACGGGAAGCGCACCAGCAACTGTGGCGCGCTTCTGGGTTTTCTGTTGGGGGCAATCCGTTAATTTCGTTTAAAATAACTGAACTCCTGTATATAGTCATTTCAATTAAGATTGAGAATATCAATGCCAGAGTTCATAAGGGTTTAACTGGTCTAGAGTGTATCAGACTTATCTGAAATGACTATAATTCACAGTGACCTTCCTGAAGCTCTCGACTACCGGCACAAACAATTTCATCGATAATAAATTCGTAGATAGCATTTCCGACAATCACTGTCAGAACGATCGCAAGCAAGCCTTTTGTGTATTTATCTAATGCTGTCATGAGGTTTCCAAAATTTCCTTATGGGTAATTTTAAGTAATCAAAAAGGAGATGGGTATGATTAGAATCACCCAAACCGCCGCTTCAGCCGTTTTCTGGTTAGCAACTTTTTGTCCCCTAACTCCCCGCAGCACAGGAATCGGCAAAAATTACGCAGGGAATCCCCACATGACTAATGGGAACAATATAGGTTTCTGTGGGGGGAAATAAAGCGACAACGTGGGGAACGGGACGGGGAGTATAATGCACTTGCGATTGGCCCTGATAAGCGAGGGAGGTGCTTGCTCCTGAATCCAACATCACTGCCTCCCGAAAGCCTGCCTGTACTAATAATTCTCCCAAAGCCATGGAATCGATCGGGTCTCTGGAAACCCCGATTACTGGCTGTCCTGCCTGATTAATCCCCCAAAAAGCCCGGTGACGCAGGGCATCAAAACCGTAAAGTGTACCAAAGGATTCTCGCGATTGTGGTTGTCCATCTTTGACTAACCAAGCGGCCGCGACAAAAGCATCCGTAACCTTGAGATCATTTCTAGCCTCCGCTGCAATTCCTTCTAGGGTATTATGACGAGCAGGATCAAAAGGAAGATAACGCACCCATCGATCGGTAATGATTACTAAAGGACGACCCTCTAACTTGTCAATTTCTCCCTCATATCCCGGGATAAAGCCGCCATTTTGGCTTAAAACCGGCCCGATCATCTGATTTGAGTCCAATTCCTTGAGAGAGAAAAAACCGCCATCTACAGCCGCGATCGCTTCTGTACCGGCGATAATTTCCTCCACTTGATAGCGACTATCAGCGTGGATAGTTTTGGGAATCCCGCCACTAATTAATACAAGTGTATTAGTTGGAAATTCCACTTCCCGTTTTTGGATGGTGGTAGCAAAGTTAAAACCGCCATCGGTACGGGGTAAGGGATCACCCCCCCAAGCTTGCGGTACAACTTCTCGCGTGCGCGATTGCCCAAAGCGTCCAATCGTGAGTAAATTGGGGGATTGTCCAGCAAAATGCTCATCGAGGTCATTCATCGATAAAGCCGCCCGATAACCCGCTTTTTTGACGAATTCCTTCACTCGATCGTCCGCCTTCCCTTCCGGATAGGTGAAATAATTAATCGGAATACCCAATTCTTTTTCTAAGATTTGTTTCGATTGCTTGACTTCTTGCTCCAAATCTGCATCGGACAATAATCTTAAATCCCGGGGATGACTGACGCTATGGGAGACAATTTGGACTAGAGGATCGGCGGCCATTTCCTGGAGTTGTTGCCAAGTGACACTGGTTCTACCAGTTTTTTGAGCCATTTTATTGATATAAATCGAGAAAACGGCAGGATAGTTATATTTTCTCAATAAAGGATAGACATACTGGTAATGTCCCCCATAACCATCATCAAAAGTTAATAAAACCGGTTTAGCGGGAAGGGGGATCCCTGTCCGCAGATGGGAAATTAACCAATCGATACTGATAGGAGTTGCCCCGATTTCCTGCAAAAACTGAAAATGTGCCTCTAATTCGGCGGGAGTAACGTCAAAAAATACCTCTTTTTCCGGTAAAATGTCGTGATACATTAAAATCGGTACTTTTGTCTCTTGAGCGCGGGGATGAATTTCTGGCCAGGGTGCTAATTCGATCGCTGTTGCCGAGTTATTTTGCCAATTATCGAGACTAATATCGTTTTTTTGGAGAGATAGGGGTAGAATCACTCGATCAGAGATGTTTTTATAGGTTTTACAGTCAAAAATTCTCGATATATCCTTAAAGGAACTATCTTCTAGGACATAATCCGCGCATTCCGGTTGAAACTCCCTAAAAGGTGCGGGAAGATAATCACCCCCCACCAGAGCATTAGAACGAGGATAGAGAGAAATTGCCCAAATAATCAGACAAACGACGATAAATGCCAAAAATCCGTATAGGGGAAGGAAAGGAAACGAAGATTTTTGCCGAGCTTGCCAACGCATAAGATCAAGTAATAAAGTAAAAAGTAAAAAAGAAAAAGTAAAAAAGCAGATAGTCCCTAATTTACTGAAAAAACTGCTTTTTATCTAGATTTTTGGCTTTTGTTTTCTCGTCAGCAAAGCCCACCGATTACAAGCTGAGTTTCTCTGTAATCCGTTCCCTTGTCAAGTTTTCTAGAACACCCTCATCAGTTATCAGTTATCAGTTATCAGTTATCAGTGAGCAGTGAGCAGTGAGCAGTGAGCAGATTTGAGTTTTCAGTGGACAGTGGTAATCAGTGAGCAGTTGTCAATAGACTACCTTTATTGATTCTCCCTATTTCCCCACACCCCACACCCCACACCCTACACCCCACACCCTACACCCTACACCCCACACCCCACACCTTACTATGTTCAGGGGGATTAAGCTGGTAAAGCGTGACACAAAACTGCTAGAGTTACCAAAGACGAGTATATAAACTTTACAGATATTGTATGAGAGTTTTGGTTATTGGCGGAGACGGCTATTGTGGTTGGGCAACGGCACTCCATCTATCAAATAGAGGTTACGAAGTAGGCATACTTGATAGTTTAGTTCGTCGCTATTGGGACTTACAATTAGGCTGCGATACCTTAACACCGATCGCACCCATATCTCATCGGATTCAACGCTGGCAAGATCTGACGGGAAAATCGATCGATCTTTTTGTCGGAGATATTAATAACTACGACTTTCTGATTCAATCCCTGCGACAGTTTCAACCAGACACCATTGTTCACTTCGGAGAACAGAGATCTGCACCCTTCTCCATGATCGATCGCGAACACGCAGTTTTAACCCAAGTTAACAACGTGGTTGGCAATTTAAATATCCTCTACGCGATGAAAGAGGAATTTCCCGACGCGCACCTAGTAAAACTGGGAACGATGGGTGAGTATGGCACACCGAATATAGATATTGAAGAAGGCTACATCACGATCGAACATAACGGTCGTAAGGATACTTTACCCTATCCCAAACAGCCAGGTAGTATGTACCATCTTAGCAAAGTCCACGATAGCCATAATATCCATTTTGCCTGTCGGATGTGGGGTTTAAAAGCCACAGATCTCAATCAAGGGGTGGTTTATGGAGTCCTCACCGAAGAGACGGGAATGGATGAGATGTTAATTAACCGTCTCGATTACGATGGGGTTTTTGGTACTGCTTTAAACCGTTTTTGCATTCAAGCAGCGATCAGTCATCCCCTAACAGTGTACGGTAAAGGTGGTCAAACGCGAGGATTTTTAGATATCCGCGATACCGTGCGTTGTTTGGAATTAGCGATCGCCAATCCTGCTCAATCCGGGGAATTCCGCGTTTTTAACCAATTTACCGAACTGTTTAGCGTCGGTGACTTGGCACTGATGGTGAAAAAAGCTGGTTCTGCGTTAGGGTTAAATGTGGAGATTAACAATCTTGACAACCCGCGCATCGAGTTAGAGGAACATTATTTTAACGCTAAAAACACAAAATTACTCGATCTAGGCCTACAACCTCACTATCTCTCCGATTCTCTCCTTGATTCCCTCCTAAACTTCGCCACCAAGTATAAAAATCGGGTAGATATGAATCATATCCTACCAAAAGTCACTTGGAAACGATAATTTATTAGTAAATGATAAGTTGAGGATGGGTTACTTGCCCATCCTTTGCGTTTTTCTAATGTATCGCCATCAAACTCGATCTTAATCCGCACTGATGGGAATTATTGTCGTCCGCGATTGCGGGAATTAGCGCGACTTTCCTGCATTAACTGGGAAAATTCCTTTCTTTGAGCGGGAGTTAAGACTTGACGAATTTCTAAAAAACTTTCAAATTGCAGGTTACTCATTTCTTGGCGATTCCGAGAGATTTGCTGATGTTTAGCACGAATATCTCGATCGGAGGCATTATTCGATAATAAACTATTTAATTCTTGTTCGTTGCTTCTCAGGGTTTCTCGCAACTTTTTGGTTTTTTCCTGATATTTCTGACGAATAGCGGCAACTTTCGACTTTTGGTCATCGGTAAGGTTCAATTGTTCAATTAGTCTTTCTCTAGAATTATTCATCCCACGGGGACGATTTTCAGGACGTTGGGGAGAGCTAGTTTGAGCAATAAATAGACCATCTTGGGGATAGGATAGCACAGTGGCAGTGGGGACTAGGTTAGCGGCCAGAGTTAAAGCCATGGTTGTGCCGAGAATCGAGACAGTAGAAAAGTACATAATTGACCTTGACAAAGAAATTAAGGATTATAGGTAGAATAGGTGAGTTGAGGCTCGTTTAAGCTCATCCAAGGGGAACTATAAACGCTAGAAGCAGCAATCGGTGGAGCGATGCTATGGTTCCAACTGTCCACTAAAAAAGCTTCTAACTGCTCGTCGGAAATTTGGCCCAGTTGTGGATGAGGATCGGACCAACGATAGGAAGCAAAAATCAGCACAGATAAGGCAGTAATACCAGTTATCCACCCCAATAAAGGCAGTAATTTTGGGAAATTTACTGGCTTTTCTTCCCTAATCATTTGCATTAACTGTTTTTCTTCATCTATCGGTCGAGGTGGCAGCGATGGACGATAGCGACGCAGAAAATTAACCACTTTGTCATCTTCTGGGGACATTAGAGAACTCCTTGTTTTTGCAAAAATTGGCCCATGATTTTACGCGCATAATGAAGACGTGATTTCACCGTACCGAGGGGAATTTCTAAGATTTCGGCGATTTCCTTTTGGGGTAAGTCCTCTAGATCGTGAAGCACGAGGACAGCGCGATGTTCTAAACTGAGAATTTCTAACCCTTGTCGGACCACCTCCTCATAATGCAATTGCATCAAATCAGGACTATCTTGGGGACGGGATTCGCTATCAAGGGGGTTTTCCTGATCAGTGCTTTTGGCGATCCTCATTTGTCTTTTGGCTAATTGTCGCCGACCATCGAGCGCCACATTGCAGGTGATCCGATAAACCCAAGTGGAAAAGTATTCAGGTGAACGCAATTTCGGCAACCCGTGCCACACTCTTAAAAATACCTCTTGGACAAAATCCTCTAGGAATTCCTGTCCACAGAGTTGATAGAGAGTAGAGCGGATTTTTGGTTGATAAAGACGGTAAAGGTGACGAAAAGCACCCCGATCACCCCTTTGACATTTTAAAACTAACTCTCGATCGCTCACACTTGTTTGTTTCTCGGTTATCACCTCGATCATTCCCCTCACCCCTAGCTACTTGTCCCTTTAGACTAGGGGGTATCAAGAATGGTTCATAACCAGTTATCAGTTATCAGTTATCAGTTATCAGTGATCAGTTATCAATAGACTACCTTTATTGATTCTCCCTATTTCCCCATCACCCCACACCCCACACCCCACACCCCACACCCGATCACCGAGGGAGTAATTGTTGATAGAAATCCAATTGTTTTTGAGCGAGGGCTTTATTAGTATAATTGGTCATTACTCTCTGATAACCTCTCTGGCCTAATTCTTGAGCGAAGCTGGGATTATCTAAGAGAATTTGTATAGATTTAGCCAGTGCTTCCCCATCTTTTTCGGGAAAAATTAACCCCGTATCAGCAATAACAAAGGGAATTTCTCCTGAATCGGAACCAATAACAGGAACCTGACAGGCCATAGCTTCAATTAAAACATGACCGAATTGTTCTTTCCAACCGACGGCCGTTAAAGTTTTGACCTGATAGGTGATTTCTGAAGGCAAAACTAAAGTGTTCATCAGGTTAATATAATTAACTACTTGATCGTGGGGAACACTTTCCACTATCATCAAGCGATCGCTTATTCCTGCGGCTGTAGCTTCGCTGACTATTTTATCTTTCAGGATGCCCCGACCTAACAGTAATAACTTCCACTTACCTGTTAATTTATTTACAGCTTTAATCAAGGTTAAAATGCCTTTTTCTTCCACAAAACGACCGATAAAACCAATCACAAATTCATCGCTTTCAATGCCTAAAGATCGGGCTAAATCGGGTTGCTTGCCCGGAGAAAAAAGAACTTCATCCACGCCTAATTGCGGTAAAACGGTGTATTTACCCCTGTAACCCCGTTCTTTTAAAACATCTACTCCGTCCTGATTGCCGGCAATTAAACCATCGGTATTTTTCAGGTTATAAGCTTCTAACCAAGAGATGGGAAATTTAGGAGTATAGGGAAGATTCCACCAAGTAAAAAATACATTTTTAGCCTGGAGATTTAAGAGACGATTCAGAGTAATAAATTGTGCATAAGCGAGAGATTTAGAACCCTGTTCCACTTGAATAATATCTGGTCTAAATTTTTGCAATAAAGAAATTATATCAATGCCAAAAGTTAATAAAGCTTGGTTATTCTGGCTAAAATTAGATATAGGAATAACTCGGAAATTATTGGCTATTTTCGGTTGACTTTCAATGATTTTATTTTGGACTCCTCCCGGTTGCCAACGTTGGGGAACAACAATAGTAACCTCAATATTAGGATTTAATCTTGTCAGGGAGCGCAGTTTCTCACAGTTGAGATCAACTATATATGTATGACTAGCGACTAAAATTCTCATAGATTATCTAATTTTGTATAAATTTGGCCATCATTCCAGAGGGACTTAACTTGAGTTTTCAGAGCATCCAGAAAACCTAAACCATAAAAAATTCCCCTAGAAAGAATTTTAATCGGGGAACCACCTTTATTACAGGGAGGATTGCCAAGAACGTGACAGTCAAATAATTTAGCATAGAGTCGCAATTGTTGCCCGGGAGTGAGATTTTTCAGAGCCATCAGAAAGTGATTATGATAAAAAGTCGTCTGATAACTCAAAGAACGAGTGCTAATATCATGACAGCCACCGGTTTCTTCCCCTAAATGAACCAGATAAGCGGTGGGATCGTACCAGACATGATAGGGAGTCTGGCGTAATCTTAAGCAAAAATCCGATTCCTCGCGCACGGCACTGCCACGAAAGCGTTCATCGAACCAAATGCCGTATTTAGTGAATATATCCCTTCTAAAAGACATATTACAGCCCCGGGCCGAGATTACCTGCTGGGGTTTAGTGGTGTGGACAAGATCGATGTAATACCAAGCAATGCCCGGATCCATGGCTTGGGGGGGTAAAAAGTCGATTTCGTAGGGTTTGCTGGTATCTGTCACCATTTTTTGGGAGTCACCCAATTTCATGCGATCGAATACCCGACCGGCTACTACACCTATCTCAGGGTTCTTGACAAAATTCTCACCATGTGCTTTGAGATAATTATCCGGTAGCCGCACATCATCATCGATAAAAAGAACGATATCGCCCTGGGTGCGACGGACTCCATAATTTCTGGCACCGGGTAAACTCGCCCAATCCAGCCGATACCAGCTAATTTTGTGCTGATTAGCCAGATTTTCTAGATAGGATTGTATTTCGGGGCTGTGGGTAGCGGTTTGGTCGATAACCAATACCTCAAAATTGGGGTAATCCTGTTTGAGTAGGTCATCGAGGGTATCTTTAAGAGGCTCTTCGCGTCGATAGGTGGGTATGATGACAGAAATCGAGGGAAAATTCATAGCAGTAATCAGTTATCAGTGATCACTGATAACTGATTACTGAAAGGGCTGATAGCTTATAGTAATTTTAAGCTAAAGAAATACCTTTGCGTTTAAAATTTAAGCCCTTTTTGGAGGATTTTGTTTCAGTTTCCCCCGCCAAAATTTTGGCTTCTTTTTCCTGTTTTTCGATCACGGGTAATTTAAAAATTACGCCCGCAAATATCCAGTAATAAACGCCCACAGGATCCGTATCGAGGGCATACCAATAGGGAAGATAGGCAACAAAGAGCAGCAAAACCCAATAACTACCGGCAAAACCCCGCAGAGTGGGATCTTTGAGGGAAAGATAGGTGCGGAAGGCCAGATAAACTAGATGGGTTATGAATATCATGTACAAGGCAAAACCAATGTATCCCAACTCGAATAAAATTTTACTGTGAAAGGTTTCCACGAAAGAAATATAACCGAAAAACCTAGCAGAAGATGTGGCCACACCGAGTCCACGACCTAAAATACCGCCCTGATTACGGATAGCAAAATCCAACTGTTCTTGAATAAAAGCGGTGGGGGGACTGTTTTGCCAACGGGCGACGGCACTATCGTAGCGTTGTTGGATAAAATCGGGGTTAAGGAAAGAAAAACCGACAGCTAGGAGTAAAGCGACGGAAAAAATGATCGGCAAAAATCTTTTTAAGTTAGCGATTTGTCCTGTAAGAATTGTCATCAGACCGACAATCATCGGTACAGCAAAGAAAGCTAATCTTTGCCCGGAGACCACTGCATTAATAAGAACTAGGGTTAAACCCACTAGGGCTGCTAGTCGCCATTTTTGAGAAATTTCACTAAAGGCACTGGCATAACAAATCACGGCACTAGAGACCAAAAACCAGGCCCAGTGCCAGGGAGAAACAAAAGTACCCGGTAGGCGGATCATATTCACTTCCGGACTATATATTAATGACCCACCAACCAAACACCTTGCCTCTAAGGTGGCTTTGAATAGTAAATCACCCACGTAGCCTCTAGTTCCTGCACAACGACCGGTTTTCAGCATCCAGTATTGCATTAGCCCTAGGACACAACAAATAATCACTAAAGTCACTAAAAGACGACCAAAAAATAATAGGGTCGGTTTATCTTTGATCAAGTAATAAGTGCAGAAGATCAAGGGGACATAACCTAGCAAAACTTTAAACCCTAATACTCCTTGTAGAAAAGTCTCACTTTCCCGACAGGGAAGTCCGACCAAACGGCCATCCCTAAAGATACTCATCCCAGCCACGGAATCGCAAGTAGGCAGAAATTGTCTCTGTAAATTGACGGCTAATAGACAGACTACACAGAAAACAAAGATTAATAATAGGGTTGTACCCAATTGTTTCGGGACAATAATCGGTAATCGCTTTTTTCGACATTCTAAAACTAAGGCGATTAAAGCGGGTAGATAAAAGATATCTTTACTTAGCTGGAGGATTGGACCACCCCCCAACCAATAGACGATAGTGCCAGTGAAGGGGACATAGATAATAAATGTCCAAAGAGCCGTACGAGGATAGCTAAAGGAGAAAACTCCTAAAATTAAGGCTAAACTTACTACAGCTCCTATCTTGGGATCAAACAATAAGCTGAGGGGTAATCCGATCAAAATTGCTACACAAATGGCAAAAACAATCAACCCTGTTAACTTTTGTTTCCTTTGCCTTTCTTCTTTTTTCAGGGCAAGTTTCTCCTTGATGTTAGGCGGGCGACTATCGGCTTTTGTTTCCCCTTGTTTATGCTTTTTTTTCTGGCGATTGATACTTAGTCCAGTCATAATTATCCCTTGCTAGGCTAGGCTAAGGGCATTATAATCCCTGTTCCCCTCGATCGACTACAAAAGATAGCTTCGCACCGCTTCCACTAGCCTTTCTGTCCAAAAACTGGCTAATTCGAGGGTTTCTGCTTCCACCATTACCCGAATTAACGGTTCTGTCCCGGAAGCTCGCACCAAAATTCGGCCTTTTTCTGCCATGGCTGTCTCAGCTTGGCAGATTTCCCGTCGCAAAGGTTCACATTGCTGCCAATTACGTCGCACTTCTCTATCTTCCACCCGCACATTGCGTAAAATCTGCGGATAGGTGACAAAGCTATGATCGACTAAGTTAGCCAAGGAAACCCTCGATTTCTGCACTAAAACCGCTAAATGTAGGGCGGTTTGCATTCCATCCCCAGAAACTCCGTAATGATGGCAGAGAATATGGCCGGATTGTTCACCCCCTAGCATGGCCCCAGTTTCCCACATTTGCGCCTGAACGTGCTGATCGCCCACGGCAGTCCGCAAGAATTGACCCCCCAGTTTTTGCCAAGCGCGTTCAAAACCTAAATTAGCCATCACCGTGGCTACTAATAACCCATCGGGTAGCTGTCCGGCTTCTAAGAGGGAACGACCCCAAAAATAGAGGATATAATCGCCATCTACTACTCTACCCTGACTATCCACGGCCAAGACTCGATCGGCATCGCCATCGAAGGCAAACCCTAAATCCGCTTGCTGATTAATCACCGCAGCCTGTAAGCTTTCTAAATGGGTAGAACCACAATTAACGTTAATGCGATCGCCATCGGCTCGCTCGTGTAGGCAGATAACTTCCGCCCCCAAGGTTTGGAATACTAAAGGTGCTAGGTTAACGGCTGCCCCCCAAGCTAGATCCAAAACTATTTTTAATCCCGATAGGTTAATATCCGTCCCGACGGAATCAATCACAGCTTGATAATATTTTTGGATTAATTCGGGACAAAAAGTCGCTTTTCCCCAATTTTCTGGTTTATCTGCTAATTCTAAATTGCCCCTTAAACCCGCTTCTATCTGTGCCGCTAAACTGCCAGACAATTTTAAACCGCTGCTGTCAAAAAATTTAATGCCGTTATCTTCAGGAGGATTATGACTGGCAGAAATCATGATCCCCCCCATCGCTTCGCTTTCTCTGGTTAAATAGGCGACGCAGGGAGTGGGACATAATCCCAGTTGCCAGACTTCTATTCCCGCCCAAGTTAAACCCGCAGTGATAGCATTGGCTAACATATCACTGGAATTACGCGAATCTTGACCAATAATTACTGGTTTGGTGACACCAGCTTGATTTTTTAAGACCTGTCCCGCCCAAAATCCGATTTGTAGCGCTAGGGGGGCAGTTAATAATTCTCCCACTTGACCGCGAATTCCGTCCGTGCCGAACAGGGGTGATGACGGTAATTCGATCAAACCCCCTAAGCATAACAGGGGATGCGATCGAGCTTTTTGCCCATTTTGATACGATAGAGACGCTACCATGGCCGATTCCTTTCCTCACACAACACACTCAGAGGATAACACGATCACCGATTTTTTAAAATCAATGTTCCCAGTTGACCTTAATCCTCCTCCCGGAGTTCCTTACATAGAGTGTGGGGTGTAGGGTGTGGGGTGTGGGGTGTGGGGAAATGGGGAGAATAAATAAAAATAATCTCCTGAATCCTGTCTCCTGAATCCTGTCTCCTGAATCCTGAATTAAAGATTGTGGATTTTTGCGGGAAGTCTAATCAAGGAACCGAGGTTATTTGGTAAGCTAAAACGATAATCTTGACCCCCGAATGCCCGTGCTGATCAGTGTTGTCATCCCTACCTACAATCGCCAAGCAATCTTAAAAAAATGTTTACTCGCCCTAGAAAATCAGCGTTTAACCGATAATAAGGTGGAAAACTACGAAATAGTCCTTGTCGATGATGGCTCTACCGATGGGACGATCGCTTGGCTAGAAACTCAAAAGGCTAATTTACCCCACCTGCAACTGTGGCAACAGGATCACGGCGGACCGGCGATCGCTAGGAATCTGGGGGTAGAAAAAGCTCGTGGTGATACGATTATTTTTATTGATAGCGATCTGGTAGTGACAGAAAATTTTTTGCAAGCTCACGCCGACGCTTTAACCGCCGGGGCAGCAAGTCTCGGCAGTGATCGCTTATTTACCTACGGCAGCGTCATTAATACCTGTAACTTCGAGCATCCCAGCAGTGAACCCTATAAAATCACCGATTTCTCCGCCGCCTATTTTGCCACTGGCAACGTGGCGATCGCCAAAAAATGGTTATTAGCGGCGGGATTATTTGATACTCAGTTTCAACTCTACGGTTGGGAAGACTTGGAATTAGGGGTGAGATTGAAGCAATTGGGACTAAAATTAATTAAATGTCCTGAAGCCGTCGGTTATCATTGGCATCCCCCCTTTAATCTCGCTCAAATTCCCAATCTCATCGATAAGGAAATTCAACGGGGACGAATGGGAGTGCTTTTTTATCAAAAACATCCCACCTGGGAAGTGCGGATGATGATTCAAATGACTTGGATTCACCGACTTTTGTGGGGTTTACTTTCCCTAGGCGGAACCCTGAATGAACGCAGCCTCTCCCCGCTGTTACAATGGTTAATCGATCGAGGTAAACCGCAATTAGCCCTAGAAATTGCCCGCATTTTTCTCAATTGGTACAACGTGCGCGGCGTTTATCAAGCTTATCGGGAAATGCAGCCTCAGTGAAATGTCTTGCCAAACACCGATGCGGTGTGACAGGATCGAGCATCGACAACCAACTCCCTAAAACCAGAGACTTTGTACCTCACCATATTTGCCGAGAAAAAACTTAATATTTTCTTTCTTTTTTTGATAATTGCTGCCACAATCAAAAGCAATCGGCATAGAGAGCGGCGGATTACAAGTAAATTTTCCTAGAGGAGGAATCCCATAATGAGTATCGTCGATATTTTAATCGGTTTTGTCGGTGGAGGTGCGATCGGGGGTGGGGCTTTATATGCCCTGCAAGAGGGAAAAATCAGGGAAGCACTGCAAAAACAGGGGAAAATTCGGGCGGATTTAGGTAAAACCGAAGCGGAGTTAGAAGATACCAAAGGAGAGTTAAAACGACTCGAACTCTCCCAAGAACGGATGGGAAATATCGAAGCCACCTATAGAGAAGAAGTGGCTAAATTACAAAAAGAGTTAGAAGACAGCCAAGGACGTTTACAAGAGGCAGCCGGCGCAAATCCAGTTCAAGCCACGGAAGTTGCCTATAAAACCCAAATTCAGGAACTTGAACAGGAATACGAGACTAAAATCGAGGAATTGCGCCAAAGCTATCAAAGTCAAATTCGAGAGATTATCGACGGCAAGCAAGCAGAAATGGAGGCCCTGCGTCAAAGTCAACAGGCGCAGATTCTAGAATTAGAAAAGGGCTATCAGTGGCAAATTCAACAACTAGAACAGAGTTATCAAAGCCAACTGTTAGAACTACAAAACGACACCCAAACAATCCAACCTGGGGAAGAAATCAATCCTTTTGATGGTTTTATCACCGAAGAAACCCTAGGATTGGAGCCAGAATTTGCTCCCGAAACGCTGCTAGAAGCCACAGTTTCTGAACCAGAATTCGTCAGTGAAATCAATACTTTTGATGGTTTTATCACTGAAGAAAATCTAGATTTGGCAGCGGAATTCACTCCTGAGATGGAGATGTTTGACGAAGAGGAAGAAACTAGAATGATCGGTAGCCTAGAAGAATTATCGGGTAATTACGATCAGAGCTACAGTCAAGAAACCGTTGGCAGTAACACGGGTTTCTCTGATTTATTAGCCACCGACTCAGAAAAATTCGCCGCTGCCCCAAATTCTCTAGATGACTTATTTGCCGATATTACTGACAGCAATAGCCCGGAATTATTCGATCCTTTTGCTGCAGAAACCCCTGAAGTTGAATCTAACCGCCAAAATGTTGCTTCTGTTCTCAGCAACCAAGAGGCACTAGATTTCTTTAGTATGTGGGATGATGAAGGAGTGAGCGATCTAGAATCCCTGCCTTCTGAGGAAGAATTTCCCCTTGATGATCTATTTAGCGATGATTTATTCTCCGATGGAGATAATAGTTAGTAAAAGTATAGTCAAATATAGACAGACTGAATTCCATTTCAGAAATTCCCTTCACTATTTACTTCGAGAGATTGATTCTCCTTGGGTGAACTACGCACCTCTCTATCCCATAGCGGTTAAACGCATTTGGGAATGCTTTTCGTAAAATATTGTAGGAACCCATGACATCAGATTGAATCAGAATCCCCTTATCTGTACGATATAACCCTCGCGAAATTCAGTTTCCTGAAAACACTGGCCTTTCAGTTGTTTGTCCATACACTGGTAGCAGCTCTAAATTCAAAAAATTAGCAACGGAGGTATAGGATTCTTCTTGAATAATCACAGAGATTCCTACTAATTGACATTTATAACTAATCATCTCAATTAATCGAGCATGAGGAATGGTCACAAATTTTTGATTGTTGACTTTTCCTAAGTTCACTTCTTGTTTCCAACCGTCATTTTTCCCAATTACTAAAGTTGTTATCTCTTGGTCAACTAAGAGATTAACTAAATAACGACTAGCCTGATGAAGATAATCATCTATCTTCTGATTACGACAGCGAGTTAAACGGCAAATTCTCTGGGAACTTTGACGATTGCCTTTTAACAGAGATTGTAACTTAGCCCGACGTTGGTTATAAAATTGATTCAGGCTTTTTAACTGACAGGGGGACAAGCGAGCTAGAAAACTTGCTAACAAAGGCTTCTGGCTTCTCTCACTAGAAATAGATCTAGCGATTCTAGGCAAAAAGCTAACGAAAGAACTAGGGATAGGAGCGAGCTTACTAGGAATTATTATTAATAAGTGAGAGATGGTGCGGCAAACTTTTTCGAGCTAAAACCATGAAAAGCTTACGATATATGGATTTCAGCCTTCTTGTCCCCCTGTCAGGCCGAAGATTGTTCAAATCCAAGGCCGGTATGACCTAAAATATTGAGAAAGGTAATCGCTATGGCAAAGCGTCGTAATCCTGCTAAACGATTAGGTTGATAGGAAACAGTAGAACGTTCTACTGAAGAGCTAAAATAGGGAAGGTTAAATAATTGAGTGGTTGTCATGGTTATTGTTGAAGATGAGTTAAAGAAAATTATCTTTCCCAAAAGTGATTTACTGAGTGATGAACCCCCTATGGAAACAGAGTTACATCTGCGTCAATTGATGCTTTTGATCCAATCACTAGAGTTATTATGGAAAGACCGCCAAGATTTCTATGCTTTTGGTAATCTGACTATTTATTACAGTCCCAATCAACGTAAATCAGAATATTTTAGGGGTCCTGATTTTTTTGTGGTTTTGGGAGTAGCAAGAAAACCGCGTAAAAGTTGGGTAGTGTGGGAAGAAGATGGCAAATATCCCCATGTCATCATCGATATTTTGTCTGATTCAACGGCAGAAACCGATCGAGGTCTCAAGAAAGAAATTTATCAGGAAACTTTCCGGACTCCTAACTATTTCTGGTTTGATCCCACCAGTTTAGAATTTAAGGGGTTTCAGTTGATGGCAGGAAAATACGAAGAAATTGCAGCGAATGAACAGGGTTGGTTATGGAGTCAACAGTTAGAATTATTTTTAGGGGTTCATGACAGCCAATTACGCTTTTTTACCCCTGAAGGTAAACTCGTTCCCACCCCGGAAGAAGTAGCGGAAAAGATGGCTCAAAAATTACAAGATTTAGGGATAGATTGGCGAGATTTGGTTTAAGTTTGACCTGAAATCTTGATCAAGCAAGCTGAACTGCAACTTATGAAGTAACCTGCCCAAATGCTATAGTTAGGGTTTTTTACCGCAATTATAAGCTGTTGACTATCTAAATAACTCTTTAAGACTGCCAGGGAGAGGGGGAAAGGAAGCAGGGAGAAGAAATTTGAGCATTTGTACTAAATTATTCAATACGCAATTTAATGCAGTACAGCTTAAACAAAAATCGAGCTATATTTGCCAATTCTCGAGATGATACTAAATCCGTTGCGTATAGCCTACTTATGAGAACAGGCAAAAGGGGTAATAAATAATCAGTCTTTAATAACCAGATTTAGTATGATTTGCTCTGCTCTAAGAAGTAACTACATTCTTCCTAAGCTCCCAATAGGAGGCTTTTGGTGCTAAAAAAGCAGCTAAAGCAACTATCTGAATTTTAAGTGCCTACTGCTCATTTTTGGCAAGATTTCATATACTAGGAATATAGAGATAAGTAGTCATGCAAAATTAATTACCCAAATAAAAAATTAAGAAGTATAATACATAAAAAAACGAAGCAGCAGGAAAATACAATGAGATTGATTAGAGACCTAAACCCCGAGAGCCAGAAAATGCTAGAGAGAATTTATC
>NZ_JAPZSS010000035.1:0-3796 GCF_027532015.1 Microcystis sp. LE19-131.1A
CAACAACTTGGCATTACTTTACTATTCTCAAGGAAGATACAGCGAAGCCGAACCTCTCTACAACAGGTCCTTAGCTATCTGGAAACAACAATTAGGAGACAACCATCCCGATACCGCCACCAGTCTCAACAATTTGGCAGCACTTTACAGAGTTCAAGGAAGATACAGCGAAGCCGAACCCCTCTACAAAGAGGCTTTAGCTATCAGGAAACAACAATTAGGAGACAACCATCCCGATACCGCACAAAGTCTCAACAGTTTGGCAGAACTTTACAGAGTTCAAGGAAGATACAGTGAAGCCGAACCCCTCTACAACAGGTCTTTAGCTATCTTCAAACAACAATTAGGAGACAACCATCCCGATACCGCCATCAGTCTCAACAATTTGGCATTACTTTACGAGTCTCAAGGAAGATACAGCGAAGCCGAACCCCTCTTAAAAGAAGCCTTAGCTATCAGGAAAAAACAATTAGGAGACAACCATCCCGATACCGCAGGAAGTCTCAACAATTTGGCAGCACTTTACCAGTCTCAAGGAAGATACAGTGAAGCCGAACCCCTCTTCAAACAAGCTTTAGCTATCATTAAACAACAATTAGGAGACAACCATCCCGACACTGCTTCCAGTCTCAACAATTTGGCTGGACTTTACTGGTCTCAAGATGATATTCCTCAAGCCATTAATTATCTCAGCCAAGCACTTGCAGTACAAGAATACAACCTCTCAGAAAACCTAAAAATGGGGGATGACAAGCAAAAACAAGATTATATGGCAAAGGTTTTGGGGACGACTAATGGGGTGATTTCCCTCAATCTGCAAGCTGCACCTAATAACCCACAAGCAACCCGTCTCGCCTTGAAAACCATCTTAGAACGTAAAGGACGAATTTTAGATGTTTCAACCAATAGCTTACAAATTCTCCGACAACGTACTGATGACCTCGAAAGTCAACGATTATTGACTCAACTGATTGAAGTTCGGACTCAACTATCTAATCTGACCTTTAAAAAGCCTGAAGATTTCCCCTCACCAGAAATTTACCGTCAACAACTTAACGAAGTTACCGCAAAAGCAAAAGAAATAGAAGATAAAATCGGTCGTCGTAGTGCCGAATTTCGTAGCCTATCCCAACCCATTACCCTCGAAGGTATTCAAAAGCTAATCCCTGCTGATGCTGCTTTAGTTGAAATAGTCCGCTATCGACCTTTTAATCCTAAAGCGCCTGAAAATCAACGCGATGGCAATCCTCGCTATGCTGTTTATATTCTCTATCCTAATGGTGACATCAAAGCCAAGGATTTAGGGGAAGCTAAACCGATTGATGACAAATTAATTTACTTTCGTGACAATCTTGCAGACGCACAAACTCCTATTCCTCAACTGCAAAAATCAGCGCGTCAACTTGATGAGATATTGATGCAGCCTATCCGTCAATTATTAGGCAATACTAAAACAATTCTGCTTTCTCCTGATGCTGCACTTAATTTAATTCCCTTTGAAGCATTAGTGGATGAAAATAATCAATACTTAGTGGAAAATTATCATATTACCTATCTCACTTCTGGACGAGATTTACTGCGTCTAAAAGATAAATTTGCCAGTCAACAATCTCCGCTTATTGTAGCTGATCCTTTCTACGGTAAAGCAGGGGAAAAAGTCGCTCTCACTCGTTCCATCGACCTTTCTGAGTTTACTTTTCCCGATCTTCCGGGTACAGAACAAGAAGCTAAAGCGATTAAAAATCTCTTACCTCAAGCCACTGTTTTAACGGGTTCTCAAGCCACAGAAAACGCCGTCAAACAAGTTAAAAAACCGAATATTCTCCACATCGCTACTCATGGTTTTTTTAAACCAGAACGCAATGTGGTTGAGAATCCTTTATTGCGTTCTGGGTTAGTTTTAGCAGGAGTTACAATCGGTCAAAGTGCAGGAGATGATGGGGTTTTGACTGCTTTAGAAACTACCAATTTAAACTTAGTCGGAACCAAATTAGTTGTGCTTTCTGCTTGCGATACGGGGAAAGGAGATATTAAAATCGGTCAGGGAGTTTATGGATTGCGCCGCGCTTTAGTTATAGCAGGTAGTGAAAGCCAATTAATTAGCCTTTGGAAAGTATCTGATGACGCAACTAAAGATTTAATGGTCGCTTATTATGGACGCTTACAAAAAGGAGAAGGACGCAGTGAAGCTTTACGACAAATTCAACTAGGAATGCTCAAGGGTGAGAAGCAAAAACATCCTTTTTATTGGGCAAGTTTTATTCCTTCTGGTGATGCCACTTCGATGGAGTTTAGTTCATATCCATAAACACAATGCAATATTTGCTATCACCCAACTAAAAATCATGAAAAATACTGTCACTCTAGAAGAAATACTCCAATTAGCCAAGCAACTTTCCTCATGCGAGGGTGTGGCCTGTGGAAAATCTCGATCGCCTGTTGGTTCGAGGCTGTAATTGGTTAAAAAACTATTTGATTGTCAATCCTCAAATGCTGGCTAAATTATCGACCTGCCAAACTGCTGACCTCACCCAGCCTAGTGCGAGTATTTTAATGGAACAAAGCGAAGCCTTAGCTAGGGAAGGCAAAATCAACGAAGCAATTGAAGGCTTTAAAATCGCCCAAAAGTGGAATCCTAGCCTCCGTTTTGATCCCGTCAGCCGCGCCAACCAACTCGCCAACGACGCTAAAAAGGGAAAATAAAGTCAAAAGTCAAAAGTATAATCTGAGAGAGAAGGAGAAAAGAGAAAAAATGAACCCAAAAATTGACCATAGATCAAAAGGACTTCAGCCCTTAGTTTGACAATTATTGGAGAGGTCTAGTGTAGTGGCACAAGCAACCTGCGCCCTCTGGATATCTTAGCAATTGTCTATAATGCAAAAGTAGCTACAAGACTTCCTATTATGAAGGAACTCAAACTCATCTCTCATCACTCTGGCTCCCTCAAACCTCTAATCGAAGGCGCAATCGCTGAAGCCCTACGTTCCACTGAAGCGGGTATCCAGCGTACCGAACAACGACTGCGAGAATTTGAGGACAAATATCAACTGTCCACAGCAGAATTTCTGCATCGCTACGAAAACGACGAATTTCAGGAAACCCTGGAACTTGACGAATGGATTGGCGAATTGCGAATGCTACAATGCCTACAGGAAAAAGCAGAAAGACTCAGAGGAATTGAATTTGTTAATTGAAGATTATTTTCAACAGATTCAAACAATTATCGCAACCTGTTCAGTAGTAAAATTTTTTACGTTAGATTGTGAAAAACGCGATACTTATGAAGGATTTATTCGAGCCGAAATTAAATTCATTGATAATTCAGTTCTGCATATTCGAGAGTTTGTCAATATCGAAACAATTATTAATCGTAATATATACGCTTATCAGTATATGAATACCATGAATACCTTAATTTTCCGTTATGATAATACTCCACATCATAAAAAGCTGAACCTCCCAACCTATCCCCATCACAAACATGACAGCAGTGAAGAAAATGTAATCTCGTCCGCTGCTCCAACGCTCTTAGAAGTTCTTCAGGAAATTACCGCCAGAATCAGGATTTTTCTATGAATGAACTAAAAGGAATCAGTATCAATAAACTGATTGAATATCTTTCCACCAACACTTTAGCCGAATTTAATGCCTATACTAGATTTAAGGAAATGGCAGCTAATGGCAACCCAGAAGAAGGATTGAAAATCTTGGCTAAATTTGATAAGTAGGTAGGCGTTAAAAGTTGTCAGATGCCCCCCTTATTAAGGGGGGATTAAAGGGGGGCAGGGGGGATCG
>NZ_JAPZSS010000271.1:0-15310 GCF_027532015.1 Microcystis sp. LE19-131.1A
AACCCTTATATAGAAAGACATGGCTGCGATTTTTGCCAATTGTTTTCAATCTAGAACGAGCTAATCAATTAAGTCCCTTGCCAGATAAGGATTTAGCCGATTTCTGCCCCCTGATCGAACCATACCAAGTAACGAAGAACCATTATTTTCTGCTAAAATATCATAACTACTCTAGAAGATCCTTAAAACTCAAATCTGATAACTGATAACTGATAACTGATAACTGATTATGTATTGGTATAATGGCGAATTAATCGAGAATGAGCGAATCAGTCTGGGTATTGATGATATTGGACTGCTTTATGGAGCCACACTCTTTACTACCCTGCGTATCTATCAACAAAGCTTAGATCATCCCCTGACCCATTGGCAAGAACATATCAAACGTCTGCACTCTAGTTTACAAGTTTTCCAATGGTCTGATCCCGATTGGCAGCGAATTCGCCAAGGAGCCGAAAAATTATCCCGATTCTATCCTGTCCTGAGAATCACAATTTTTCCCGATGGTAGGGAGTGGATTAAAGGCAGATTTTTACCCGAAGATTTAAACCTTAGACAAGAGCGGGGAATTATTGGGTGGGTAGTGGATAATCCCGCTTGGCAACGCGTTTTAGGAGAGCATAAAACTGGTAATTATTTAACTCCTTGGTTAGCGTCACAAACTGCTCAAAAAAAAGGAGCAAAAGAGGCGATATTAGTCGATCGATTGGGGAATTGGTTAGAAACTAGCACGGGTAATTTATGGGGATGGAAAGATAATTGCTGGTACAGTCCCCTGCTGACTGCTGATATTTTACCCGGAATCGGGCGCTCGGCTTTGATCGGCTGGTTAAAAAAACAAAATATTTCCCTGCAAGAAAATCTCTGGACCCCGGAATTTGTCGGGACTTTACAGGCGATCGCCTATAGTAATTCCTTGGTAGAAATTATCCCTTTTAATTCTATTCTTGGCTCGGATATAGAGATAAATACAGCTATTTATAGAGAAATTTTACCAGATTTACAGCAATATTTTTTTAGTCAATTTGAGAATAAATAAGGGTGTGTACTAGAGGCTAACACACCCAAAATCCAGAAATAATGCCGCTTAAGCTTTAAAATTCTCGCTCGGAATTAGCCTCACTATCGCGTTTAGAACCAAGTAAATCTAATTGATCGACGAGAATCACCGGTTTAGAACGAGCTAATCCCGTGTTTTTATCATTCCAGGTATCCATTTTTAAAGAACCCTTAATCCCGATTAAACCGCCTTTTTTCACATAATTAGCGGCCACTTCCGCCGTTTTACCCCAAATTTCCAGATCGAACCAATCTGGCTGATCGCTATTTTTCGAGCGACGATTAACCGCTAAAGTTAAAGTACATAAAACCTTACCCGACTCGAAATACTTGGTTTCCGGGTCTTTCCCCGCTCGTCCCACCAAATGAACCAGATTTACACTCATGGTCTTAAATCCTCAATTTAGTACAATAGTATGTTCATTTTAGCCTGAAACCTTAGCCTTGACCGGTGGCTAGGGAGAAAATTAGGCCAAAGACCTGGGTAAATCTGGAGAGAAAGAAGCGATAATTAACTAGACTTGAGAAACAAAACCTAATAAAATCCAAGTCGATTCGATCGAAAGTCTAGCTATAGCAACGTTTTATTGATCAGAACAGGAGTGAAAACAAGTGGGTTTTTTTAGAGGACTAGGTTTATCAAGGGACATAGGTATAGACTTGGGTACAGCAAACACCCTCGTCTATGTATCAGGGAAAGGTATCGTTTTAGAGGAACCATCGGTAGTAGCGATCGATCAAGATCGTAACCCAGTCGCTGTCGGGGAGGAGGCCAAAAAAATGCTCGGTCGCACTCCGGGCCATGTCACCGCTCTGCGACCCCTGCGCGATGGGGTAATCGCCGATTTTTACAGTTGCGAGATCATGTTAGCGGAATTCATCAAACGAGCGCTCGATGGCACGATTGGCAATCCCCGCATGGTAATCGGTGTTCCTAGTGGGATTACTGGAGTAGAAAGACGCGCGGTGGTGGATGCGGCCAAAAATGCCGGCTCCCGAGAAGTGGGGTTAATTGATGAACCGATTGCGGCAGCCTTGGGTGCTGGTTTACCCGTCTCGGAAGCGACGGGAAATATGATCATCGATATCGGTGGTGGCACCACGGAAGTGGCGATTCTCAGTCTTGATGGGACCGTGATCAGCGAATCGGTGCGCGTCGCTGGGGATGAACTGACGGACTCAATTATCGCCTATCTGAAAAAAGTCCATAACCTGATTATCGGGGAACGTACAGCCGAAGATATTAAAATTCGCCTTGGTTCAGCTTATCCCTCCCCCGAAGATGAATTTCCTCCTCTGGAAGTGCGGGGATTGCATCTCATGTCCGGTTTACCCCGCACCGTGACCATCAAAGCGGAAGAAGTACGGGAAAGTATGGATGAGCCACTTTCCGTGATCGTTGATGCGATCAAACGTACCCTAGAAAAAACTCCCCCCGAATTAGCTGCCGATATTATCGATCGCGGGATCATGTTAGCGGGAGGAGGTGCTTTATTACGGGGACTCGATCGCCTAGTCAGTCACGAAACCGGTATCGTTACCCATGTCGCTGAAGATCCCCTGCGCTGTGTGGTCAAAGGCACGGGAGAAGTGTTAAAAAATCAGAAACTCTTTGAGCGGATCGTTAATGAAACAACTCGCAATGTCTAAAGGTCACTAGGATCGGTTAGCGGCAAAAGACACGGATTCTCACTCTACACAGTCAAGAGGTTTTTAATCGCTCATGTATTCAGCACGACGAAAATGGACACAGCAGAGATGGCGACTTTTGCTGCTTGCTGCCGCTTTGGGGGGAGCTTGGTACATTCGCACCTATCAAAGTGGGGCGATTTTAGAATTGTATGGTTTATTAACTCGTCCTTTTCAGGGAGAGGAAACTAATCTGCAAGAGCAACTTCTGGCCGATCAACGGGTGCGAGAATTACAAAATCGTTTAAGTGAAGTCGAATATCAAAATCAACAATTAAAAAAACAGCTTGGTTATTATCAAACCCAGAAAAAACCCCTGATTTCTGCTCCAATTATTGGCCGCAGCGCCGATGATTGGTGGCAACAGGTGATTATCGGTCGGGGTAGCACCGATGGTGTGCCAGTGGGTGCTTCGGTGACGGGAATTGGTGGTTTAGTGGGACGGATTACGGAAGTTACCCCCCACACCAGCAAAGTTTTATTGGTCAGTAATTCCCAAAGTCGCATCGGAGCAACGGTGAATCGTAGTCGGGCCATGGGTTTAATTCAAGGTCAGAATTCCCAAGTCGCCACCCTGCGCTTTTTTGAAAAAGCTCCCGATGTCAAACCGGGAGATGTGGTGACAACTTCGGCTTTTAGTAGTCTTTTTTCGCCGGGGTTGCCCATCGGTCGTATAATTTCCCTTAATTTACAGGAAAATCCCGCCCCCACCGCCAAAATTGAATTTACCGCCACCGTGGACAATCTCGAATGGGTGTTCGTTCACCCGCAACCCCAGCAGTGAGAAGGGTAATTATGCTGAAATTAAGCCGTTTATCAGCCCGTTCTCGTTTTATACTGAATATTTTAGTCACTATCGCTTCGTTGCTTCTCTGTACCTTTCTTTCCTTAATGCGGCTACCCGGAATGGAGATTTTAGGCATCGCTCCCAATTGGTTACTGATTTGGTTGGTTAGTTGGAGTCTCAATCGCTCTTGTCTCGATAGTGTGGTGGCCGGATTAGCGATCGGCGCTATTCAAGATAGTCTTACCTCTAATTATCCTTCCCATATCATGGTTTTTGGTCTGATCGGTTTCCTTACTTCCCGTTTACACCGACAACGTTATGTTAAAGAAGAATTGATCGCCGTGGTCTTAATTGTCTTTGTGATGACTTTAATCGCTGATGGTGCGATCGCTTTTCAATACTATCTACAAGGAGGCAAAAATCTCGCTGATCTTTGGTTCGATTATCAACGCATTGGCCTCACTTCTGCTCTGCTTAGTAGTCTCTGGACTCCCCTCCTCTATTACCCTCTCCAGCAATGGTGGCGACAATTTAGCGATCTTTAAGGAGACAGCTTTTTCAGTTATCAGTTATCAGTGAGCAGTGATCAGATTTGAGTTTTCAGTTCACTGATTACTGATTACTGTTCACTGATTACTCACCCTCACCCGCTCAACTAACATGAAATACAAACAAAAACTTAGTCAATTTTTTCATAATCTTGCTAATAAATTAGGAAATTCCAAGCAACCCCCTAAAGTCGATCCTATCGACTCCAAATCTGCGCCAGTTGCTGGGGAAAAGCCAGTAGAAGCCGCTTCCGAAGAGAAAAAGGTTAATTTAGTCTCCCGAACCAGTAGCAAGGCTATAGAGACGTTAAAACCCTTAAAGAACAAATTTACCACCCTGATCGACAATTCTCCCTTACCGCAATGGCGACAACATCCCCGCTTTGGCTTGTACTTGGGAGTAGGATTAGGGGTGACAGGGGGACTTTTGGGGGTAGGTTGGGGCATTTATCGCCTTGAAAGCTCTCTACCGCAAAACATCGCTGATATACAAACATATACTCGTCCTGGCACCTTGACAATTGAAGCCGCTAATGGGGAAATCCTCAAGCAAAATGGCCCTAGCACCTACGAAACCGTGAAAATTGCTCAAGTTCCCCCACTGGTACAGGAGGCCTTTATCGCTAGTGAAGACCGTCGTTTTCGCGAACACGGGGGAGTGGATGGCCAGGGTATTGCTCGCGCTCTCTTTTCTAACCTGAGAGCCGGGGGAGTAGTGGAAGGAGGCAGCACCATCACCCAACAATTGGCCCGGATTGTCTTTTTATCCCAAGAAAGGAGTTTTGATCGCAAATTACGCGAAATGCGTATCGCTCAGAAAATAGAAGATAAATATACAAAAGACCAGATTTTAGAGCGTTATTTTCACCTAGTTTATCTCGGTTCCGGGGCCTACGGTCTTGCCGATGCCGCTTGGTTATATTTCAGTAAACCCGTCGATAAATTAACCCTAGCCGAAGCTGCCACCCTTGCCGGCATTGTTCCCGCTCCTAGTCTCTATTCTCCCCTCGAAAACCCTAAATCTGCCCTAGAACGGCGTAATATCGTCCTCAAAACTATGGCCGAGGTGGGATTTATTACTGCTGCTCAAGCCGAACAAGCGATCGCATCTCCCCTAGGCCTTAAAACCAGTCCCCTAAAACGTCTGCAACGGCAAGCGGCCTATTTTACCGATTATGTGGAAAAAGAACTGCCGCAACTGGTTCCCGCTAAAACCCTAGAAGCGGGGGGATTGGTGGTAAAAACTACCCTTAATCCTCGTTGGCAAAGCGAAGCAGAGGAAGTGGTAGAAAGAGCGGTTTCTCGTTATGGCCAGTGGCAGAACTTCCAACAGGCGGCTTTAGTGGCAATTGACCCCAAAAATGGGCAAATTAAGGCTATGGTCGGGGGAATTGACCACGATAAGAATCAATTCAATCGGGTCACACAAGCAAAACGTCAGCCAGGATCTACTTTTAAACCTTTTGTCTATGCGGCGGCGATTGCGGCGGGGAAATCCCCCTATTCTAGTTATAAAGATGCTCAGTATGTGGTGGATGGTTATAAACCGGAAAACTACGGTGATAGGTATAGCGGCCGCGCGGTGTCCATGCGCGACGCTTTGACTTCTTCCTTGAATGTGGTGGCAGTTCAGGTGTTAGTGGCCGTCGGTTGGAATCCGGTGATTAAATTAGCTCAAGATATGGGGATCCAGTCGAAACTTTTACCCACTTATTCTTTGGCTTTGGGTGCTTCGGAAGTCAATCTTTTAGAATTGACCAGCGCCTACGGGACTTTTGCTAATAATGGTGTGCATCAACCAGTTTACGGTATTAATCAGGTACTCGATCGCAATGGTAAAGTAATTTATCAAGCCAATTTTAAACCAAAAACTGCTCTGAATAAAAACACGGCAGCGACGATGACTTGGATGCTACAGAATGTGGTTAATTCGGGAACGGGAACCCCAGCACAAATCGGTCGTCCGGTGGCAGGAAAAACTGGTACTTCTGATAAAGCTCGCGACCTTTGGTTTGTCGGTTATATTCCCCAATTAGTCACGGGAATTTGGCTCGGTAATGACAATAATAAACCCACCAATGGAGCCAGTACCATGTCCGCTTGGATGTGGCGACAATTTATGTTAGAAGCAATTAAGGATATTCCCTATCAAGGTTTCCCAGAACCGAATTTAGGCAAACGTCCGGTGACATTAAAAGCGGAACCCATTAAACCCCGACGTACCTACTTTACCCAAACTACTAACAATCGTTTAGCCAGCAGCGATGAGGGTTCCCCCACCGAAAGACCTATCCGCAGACGGCGACGGGTTCGGGTAAGTCGTGTGCAAACTATCGTTCGTTCTAATACTAGCGAACCCAGCCAACGCCGTTCTAGTCGTCGGCGTACTAGAGTCGCTCCTACCAGCGCCGCCGCTCCTAGTCCTCAAAATACGGCCCCCGCAGCAGCCGAACCGATTACCGTTCCCGTCAATGTGGCGGCTCCCGAAACTCGTTCGGTTCCCCTACCGGTAACTCCTCCCCCCGATGTGGCTCCTCCCGCACCCCCGGCAGAAAGACGCTGAATCGGCAAAAAAAACCGCAGGATTTGCGGGAGTTACAGTTCCAAAACTGCTCGGTCAAATCTTGGAAAACCATCGGATTTTTGGCGGCGAAACCGGGGAAATTAGCCGAAAGCCTGCCGCTATAATAACTTAAAAGCCGTTTAATGCCGATGACCAGTCTTATTTCCCCCGCTACCATCTCCTCAACTCGTTTAAGTCTCAGCTATCAAGTGGCTATGTCGGAACCGACTTCACACCTCTTTGAAGTCACTCTACAGATTACCGGTTGGCAAGCTCCGATTTTAAACCTAAAAATGCCGGTTTGGACTCCCGGTTCCTATCTAGTGCGGGAATACTCCCGTTTAGTTCAAGATTTTCAAGCTATTAACCTTAACAGTCGCAAAGTTGCTAAAAATCACTGGCAGATTGACAATGGTGACAGTTCCGAAATAACGGTCAAATATCGCGTTTTTGCCCACGATTTAACCGTCAGAACCAACCATCTTGATGATACTCACGGTTACTTCAACGGGGCTGCTTTATTTTTCTATATCCCCGATTATCAAAAACATCCCCTCACCCTGACAATTATCCCCCCCCATGGCGATTGGCGCGTTACCACTGCCTTACAATCTTTACCCGGACAGAAAAACACCTTTCACGTTCCCGATTTCGATACCCTAGTGGACAGTCCTGTGGAAGTGGGGACTCATCAGTTATACGATTTTGTCGTCGAGGGAAAACCCCATCAATTAGCTATCTGGGGACGGGGAAACGCCAATCCTAGTCAAATTATCGCTGATACCACTAAAATTATTCAAACCGAGTCCGCTATGTTCGGTGGACTCCCTTATGATAATTATCTCTTTTTGCTACATCTTTCGGCGGCTGGTTACGGGGGACTAGAACATAAAAATTCCTGTACCCTTAACTATGCGCGTTTGGGATTGCGAGATAAGGATAAATATAATCGTTTTCTGCAATTAGTCGCCCATGAGTTCTTTCATCTCTGGAATATCAAGCGTATTCGCCCAAAAGCTTTAGAAAGCTTCGATTATGATGCAGAAAATTATACTTCTTCCCTCTGGTTTGCCGAAGGAACCACCAGTTATTACGATATGATAATCCCTCTACGGGCGGGAATATACGATAGTAAGACTTTTTTAGAGCTTTTAAGCAAAGAAATAACCCGTTATCTCAATATACCCGGCCGTCTTGTCCAACCGCTAGGCGAATCGAGTTTCGATGCTTGGATAAAACTCTATCGACGGGATAGCAATAGTGATAATAGTCAAATTTCCTACTATCTCAAGGGGGAATTATTGTCGCTGCTTCTGGATTTACTAATTCGCACCCACACCGATAACCGTCGTTCCCTCGATGATGTTTTACGCTCGATGTGGCAACATTTCGGTAAAGAGGAGATTGGTTATACCGATGGGGAATTGCAGGCAATTCTCGAATCGGCTGCGGGAGTGGATTTAAGCGACTTCTACCAGCGTTATATCGACGGTTTGGCAGAATTACCCTTTAATCAATATCTTGAACCCTTTGGACTCTATCTGCGGGGTGTTAGCAATGGGGAGACGATACCTCATCTGGGAATGCGGGTACAGAGTGAAGCGGGTAAAGAAATAATTAAATTTGTCGAGATGGGTTCCCCTTGCCAAAAAGCGGGAATTAATGCTGATGATGAATTATTGGCTATCGATGGATTGCGGGTGACGGCGGAACAGTTAAACGAAAGATTAAAAGACTACCGCGCAGGTGATATTATTCAGATAACAGTCTTTCATCTCGATGAATTGCGAACCCTTGCTGTTCCACTGGCTGCCCCGCAGACGATTCGCTATGAAATTATCAGGGTAGAAAATCCTTCTAATAGCCAGAAACAAAATTTTTCCGCATGGGTAAATCCCGTTTAATTCTTGGTTAAATCAACAAAAAAATGTCTATTACCGCCGAAATTACTTTCCTTCCTCTCGCCTATTTTGAGAATAAATTTATCCCTTTTACTGAGGCAAAATTATCCATTGCTACCCACGCGCTACACTACGGAACTGCCGCTTTCGGTGGTTTACGAGGTACTCCCGACCCTAACAATCCGGGACAGATATTATTATTTAGATTAGAACGTCATTGTCAGCGTTTAAGTCAAAGTGCTAAGTTTCTTAATTACGAGATTCCTGCTGATAAAATCTATCAAATAATTATCGATTTTGTCAAAAATAATCAGTGTCATCGACCTTTTTATATTCGTCCCCTTATCTATAGTTCTGGGTTGGGAATTGCCCCGCGATTGCATGGTATCGAGAAGGATTTTCTAGTCTATGGTCTAGAAATGGATGATTATTTAGCAGCCGATGGGGTTAATTGTCGGATTAGTTCTTGGTATCGTCAAGAGGATAGAAGTTTCCCGTTGCGAGGTAAAATTAGCGCCGCTTATATCACTTCTGCTTTAGCAAAAACGGAAGCGGTAGAATCCGGGTTTGATGAGGCAATTTTAATGAATTCTCAGGGTAAAGTCTGTGAAGCGACGGGAATGAATATTTTTATCATCAGAAATGGTCAGCTAATTACTCCTAGTTTTGACCAAGATATTCTAGAGGGTATTACTAGAGATAGTGTTTTAACTATTGCGCGGGATTTCGGTATTCCAGTGATTGAAAGACCTGTAGATAAGACGGAGTTATTTATCGCTGATGAGGTGTTTTTAAGTGGCACTGCGGCGAAAATTACTCCGATTAAAAAGATTGAAACTTTTTCTTTACCCGCGGCTAAACCGATTACTTATCAGTTAAAAGAAAAGTTAAGTTCTATCGTTCTCAATCAGGAACCAAAGTATCAAGATTGGATTACTAAAGTTCCTTTATAGTTAGGGAACTTTACTTGATTTTTCCTTGAGATGCGTCAAATAATGGCACCTCTCAAGGAACCCTGAAATAAACAGAATTTATCTATTTTTCGGTTTGATTCCTTCCTGTATGTAGGGTATAGTTTTCTTAGGATCAATCTTCAGCACGGGTTTCTTCCCTGTTGCTATTTTTTCTTTTTGATTGTCGCTTTCTTGCTGATTTTGACTATTATCAGTTGTATGTTCCATAGTAGAGCAAATAAGTATGATTATACCTTAAACTCTCTCAAAGTTGTCAAGAATAGTATTAATCAACTAAATACAAAACTTACTTTGATTCTGACTATTAGTTTATTGCTGTTTTGGTTAATTGTAGCCGAGATTTACCTGCTTATCTAGTTTCCATTTATTCTTGGGTGAAGCTGTCCGGCATTTAAACTATGTCTTGGAAATTTTATTACCAATGCTCAAACTGTCAAACTAGGGATGAATTTCTGGTATCGCTGGTCACTGAAATAGGTACAATAAACATTGGCTCGTTTTCATAGAGAACTTAGAATGACGCAAAATAATCCCCTAGAGTTGATTGAGAAGTTAGAAACAGGAATCCCCGGCTTTGATTTTCTTTCGGAAGGGGGATTGCCGAAAGGAAGAGCAACTTTGATAGCGGGGACGGCAGGAAGTGCTAAAACGGTCTTTGCCTGTCAATTTCTCGCAGAAGGCATCAAAAATGGAGAAAATGGCGTTTTTGTCACCTTTGAGGAGCCACCCCACGCACTCAGAAAAAATATGGGTGGTTTTGGTTGGAATATCCGGCAGTGGGAGGAGAATCGCCAGTGGGCCTTTGTCGATGCTTCCCCCCAACCAGAAGAAAAGCCGATGGTGACAGGAGAATACGACCTAGGCGCATTAATCGCTCGCATTGAGTTTGCTATCCGCAAAAATAAAGCCAAACGGGTGTCTATGGATTCTTTAGGCGCAATTTTTAGCCATTTAAGTGACAGCGCTCAAGTGAGAAGTGATCTTTTTCGTCTGGCAACCGCTTTGCGAGAATTGGAAGTAACAGCGATTATGACCGCGGAAAGAACCCAAGAATATGGCGAAATCAGTCGTTATGGGGTGGAGGAGTTTGTGGCCGATAATGTGGTGATTTTACGCAACGTTTTAACCGATGAGAAAAGAAGAAGGACGATCGAAATTTTAAAATATCGCGGAACCGATCACCAAAAAGGAGAATTTCCTTTTACAATTATTCCCAATAAAGGGGCCGTGATTATTCCTTTATCAGCTATTGAATTAGAACAAAAATCCTCTAATATTCGTATTACTTCCGGCAGCCTGGAACTCGATAGAATGTGTGGGGGTGGTTTCTTCCGCGATTCGGTTATTTTGGTTTCGGGAGCCACAGGAACAGGAAAAACCCTGATGGTGACAGAATTTATGGCTGGGGGAGTAACCAATGGGGAAAGATGTTTAATTTTTGCCTTCGAGGAAAGTCGAGAACAGTTATTTAGAAATGCTACCGGTTGGGGTGTGGATTATGACCGCATGGAAAAGGAAGGTAAATTAAAGGTAGTCTGCCGTTATCCCGAAACTACGGGTTTAGAAAATCATTTAATTATGATGAAGGAAATTATCGAGGAGTTTCAACCTAATCGAGTGGCAGTAGATAGTTTATCTGCTTTAGAAAGGGTTTCTAATCTGAAAGGATTTCGGGAATTTATTATCGGTTTGACTTCTTTTATTAAGCAAAAAGAGGTGGGAGGATTATTTACTTCCACCACTCCCACTTTATTAGGAGGTTCCTCGATTACGGAAGCGCATATTTCTACAATTACCGATTCAATTATTCTGCTGCGTTATGTGGAAATGTATGGAGAAATGCGCCGCGGTATCACTGTTTTAAAAATGCGCGGTTCTATGCACGATAAGGATATTCGTGAGTTTTCGATCGATCATCAAGGTATGCACATTGGTCAACCTTTCCGCAATGTTACCGGAATTCTGGCCGGAACTCCTATGTACACAGCACAAACAGAAGTAGAACGTTTGAGTGGATTATTTGAGGATCGTAGTTAAAATATAGCAGCATTTGCTAATCGTGCGTCGGTTGTTAGCTTTTTTCTCCCTATCTCCTTCTTGCTTTCTTGATATGTCTAAAAACTTTTGGTTGATTTTTCTAGGTCTTTTACTGATAAATAATCTACATTTATCAGTCTTAGCAGAAACAGTTTTACAAAGAATTGCTCGCACGGGAGAATTAAAAGCGGCAGCCAGAAAAGACGCTACTCCCTTTAGTTATATCGATGAGAAAACGGGACAATGGACAGGTTACGGAGTGGAATTAATGCGCTTAGTCCAACGTCGATTAGCACAAGAATTAGGTAAACCGATTACAATAACCTTTACAGAAGCGACGACTAATAATCGTTTTCAGCAAGTGGAACAGGGACAAGTAGATTTATCCTGTAATGCGGCAACAATTACGGAAGAAAGACTAGAAAAGGTTAATTTTTCTACTCCCTATTTTATGACAGGAGCGCAATTTCTAACTAAAAGAGAAAATGCTGATAAAATAGATATTAATAACACTTTAGCGGCGGTTGCGATCGCCTACATTCCCCACACCACCACCGATAGTATTATTCGTTATATCTATCCTCTGGCTAATTGGCAAGCTGTCAGCGATCGAAGTGAGGCAGTGGCAAAATTACAAAGGGGAGAAGTAAACGCAGTGGTTAGTGATGGAATTCTTCTACTGGGGGAAATCGTTAAACAAGGACATGATCCGCGACAATTTGTGCTACTACCCCGTCAACCGATTACCACCGAACTTTATGGCTGCATCTTACCCAAAAACGATCCTGAATGGAAAAAATTTGTTGATACTGTTGTTGGCAGCAATGATAACCAGAAACTGCGAGAACAATGGTTTAATTTAGAAGAAAGTTCTTTCCCCTATAGGATTCTCAATCAACCCTAAAAATAGACTGTGATTGCTGAAAATTAAAAGTCAGTAAATTCTAGTTTTTTTGCTTTTTACTTGTTACTTTTTCCTGAAAAATTATGTCTTTTGTCGGTTTACATATTCACAGTGATTATAGCTTACTTGATGGTGCTTCCCAATTACCGGCACTAATTGATCGAGCGATCGAATTAGGACAACCAGCGATCGCTTTAACCGATCATGGAGTCATGTATGGTGCGATCGAATTAATTAAAACCTGTCGTAATAAGGGAATAAAACCAATTATTGGCAACGAAATGTATGTAGTTAATGGCGATATTGAAGTCAATCTTCGCCACCGAAAATATCATCAAGTTGTTTTAGCCAAAAACACCCAAGGCTATAAAAATCTGGTTAAATTAACTACTATTTCTAATCTGAAAGGTATTCAAGGTAAAGGCATTTTTGCTCGTCCTTGTATCAATAAAGAGTTACTCCAACAATATCACGAAGGATTAATAGTTACCAGTGCTTGCTTGGGTGGAGAGATTCCCCAAGCAATTTTAGCTAATAATAGGAAATTGGCTAAGGAAACTGCTAAATGGTATAAAAAACTTGTTGGTGATGATTTTTATTTAGAAATTCAAGACCACGGTTCTAAAGAAGATCGGATTGTCAATGTAGAAATAGTTAAAATTGCTAAAGAATTAGGAATTAAAGTAGTTGCTACTAACGATTCTCACTTTATTTCCTGTTACGATGTAGAGGCACACGATGCCTTACTTTGTATTCAAACTGCCAAGTTAATTACTGAAGATAAACGCCTCCGTTATAGCGGAACAGAATACTTAAAATCTGCTGATGAAATGCGTTTACTTTTCCGTGATCATCTGCCAGAAGATGTGATTGAAGAAGCGATTAATAACACCTTAGAAGTAGCAGAAAAAGTCGAACCTTATAACATATTTAATGAACCAAGACTACCTAACTATCCAGTTCCTGCGGGACATACTGCTGATAGTTATGTAGAAGAAATTGCTTGGTTAGGATTACTAGAAAGATTAAAATGTCCTTCTCGTCACGAAATTGAACCTGTTTACAAAGAAAGACTTGAATACGAATTAAAAATGTTACAGAAAATGGGATTTTCTACCTATTTTCTCGTCGTTTGGGACTATATAAAATATGCTAGAGATCATGATATTCCCGTCGGTCCAGGACGCGGTTCTGCCGCGGGTTCTTTGGTAGCATATTCTTTAAAAATAACTAATATTGATCCCGTTCATCACGGTTTATTATTTGAGCGTTTTCTCAATCCTGAACGAAAATCTATGCCTGATATTGATACGGATTTCTGTATCGAGAGACGGGATGAAATGATCCAATACGTCACGGAAAAATACGGGGAGGCTAATGTTGCCCAAATCATTACTTTTAACCGCATGACATCAAAAGCTGTCTTAAAAGATGTGGCGCGGGTGTTAGATATTCCCTACGCCGAATCGGATAAAATGGCGAAAATGATTCCCGTTTCTCGCGGTAAACCCACACCTTTAAAAGTGATGATTTCCGATGAAACTCCCGAACCAGCATTTAAAGAAAGATACGATACGGAACCCCATGTGCGTCATTGGTTAGATATGGCAATTCGTATCGAAGGTACTAACAAAACCTTCGGAGTTCATGCTGCGGGAGTCGTCATTTCTTCCCAACCTTTAGATGAAGTGGTTCCCCTCCAGAAAAATAATGATGGTGCGGTAATTACCCAATATTTCATGGAGGATTTAGAATCATTGGGATTGTTAAAAATGGACTTTTTAGGGTTAAGAAATTTAACTACTTTGAAAAAAACCGCCGATTTAATTAAACAAAATCAGGGCATAGAAATTGATCTGGATCAATTGCCTTTAGATGAAAGAAAAGCCCTGCAAATTCGGGCTAAAGGGGAACATAAAAAACTACCTCCCGATATTCTCAAAACCCACGGATTACTAGAAGAAGGGGATTTAGAAGGTATTTTCCAGTTAGAATCATCGGGGATGAAACAGATAGTTAAAGAGTTAAAACCATCGGGTATTGAGGACATATCTTCAATCTTAGCACTCTATCGCCCCGGACCTTTAGATGCGGGATTAATTCCTCTCTTTATTGGCAGAAAACACGGTAGAGAACCCATTCGTTATGATCATCCTTTATTGGAACCAATTCTTAAGGAAACCTACGCAGTTTTAGTCTATCAAGAACAGATTATGAAAATGGCGCAGGATTTAGCGGGTTATTCCCTAGGAGAAGCGGATCTATTGCGTCGGGCAATGGGTAAGAAAAAAGCCTCCGAAATGCAGAAACAAAGGGAGATGTTTATCGATGGTGCTGCTAAAAATGGTGTGGAAAAAAGAATCGCTGAAAATCTCTTTGAACAGATGGTAAATTTTGCCGAATATTGTCTAGGAGGTGAGACGTTAATTTTAACTGAGGAATACGGATTATTACCAATTGCTAAAATTGTGAGCGAAGAAATTAACTGCACTGTTTATACTGTTGACCAAAATGGTTTTGTTTATAGTCAACCAATCTCTCAATGGCACGAGCGAGGTTTACAAGAAGTCTTTGAATATACCCTAGAAAATGGCCAAACTATCCAAGCAACCAAAGATCATAAATTTATGACTAGCGACGGAGAAATGTTAGCCATAGATACAATATTTGAGCGCGGTTTAGATTTAAAATCCTCTGATTTTTCCTAAAAACCAAACCCCCCAATCTTGTGGGATTGAGGGGTAGGAAAGAATAATCCTGGCATCGAGCTATTGTCCCGGTCGGCAACCCGACAAGTATCTTGGCCACGGTGAAGTTTCACAACCGAGTTCGGGATGGAATCGGAGTG
>NZ_JAPZSS010000141.1:0-1069 GCF_027532015.1 Microcystis sp. LE19-131.1A
TCTAAAATAGCCATCACATGACCATGAGGAAGACTTCTAATCACTTCAAAATGATTGGGAATGCCTTCAGTCATGGACAGTGTTGCTCCTTTAAGAGCCAGTTTTAGATTGTCGATAATATCATCGGGTAATTTTGAGAGATTGGCCAGGGTTCTTTTTTTGACTTGATCTCCTTCTCGGTAGGACTCCCGAAGAAGAACGGCGGGGGGGGAATTACGGTTAGGAACTTTTTCTATATACATGGCTATCATTCTAGCAAATGGAGAGAATTCTTGTCCATTAAGAAATGTTACAAATTACATGGGTACATTAAGATAAGTTAAGGGGGTGCATCCATTGATGGATAAGGGTTTTCAGCTATTGTGGTATATATGTATGGGGGAAGTTCAGAAATACAGTAGGATAGACGTGGGATAGATTTTCTCTTATTGCCGTGAGCGAAACCGTCTATATTGAAACCAGTATTTTGGGTCATCTAACCGCAAGACCAACAGAAAACCTGATTCTTGCCGCCAACATTAAGACTACACAAGACTGGTGGGATGAGTATTGTAAAGTTTCAATAGAAATATAGTCAGATATACTCAGGCATGGCAATATATGGACATGAAACTATCAGACTATTGTTCGTCACGGGATTTGATTCGTGTGGGCTAGACTGTAAGCAGCCAAATAAATCACCCCTAATTCTTGTGATAGAGATTTCCCCATGCCCCAAGCCTTGAAAGCAATTTATCATAGTGGTACGTTCATCCTTCAAACAGCTTACGATTTACCTGAAGGCACTGAGGTGGAGCTTTTTGTAAAATCACCTCAAATTATTCCCCCAAAGATTACCGATATTGCGGCTAGGCAGAATTTTTTAAGGCTGCTTGTTGAGCGAATGCAACAAAACCCCATTCCCTCTAATGCTCCCCAGTTTACTAGAGATAAGTACCTAGGCAAAATTAATTACATACTCGCCTCCAAAATTGTCCAGCACTTTTTTAACGTAAGCGAGGAGGCTCTTTCGGTCTTTATAGGCGCTAAATTCAATCCATTCATATTTTAAAAATCTCCATAATATTTC
>NZ_JAPZSS010000011.1:0-28667 GCF_027532015.1 Microcystis sp. LE19-131.1A
GTCGAGGGAATCAACAATAAACTTAAACTAATAAAACGGAGAGGCTATGGCTTTAGAAACTTTCGGAATTTTTGGGTTAGAAGTATGTTATCTTGGCATCTTGTATGTTGATTTAGCATAAAGGGTAACGAAGAGCCAAAAAATATTTAGAGCAATGGAAATTAGATTTAATGCCTAAGAGTAGTAGCAGGGAATCAAGAGGACGTAAACCGGGCAGTTATCAATGGTATGAAATCCAAGACAATGTTGCTTACTATGCAGAATTTGAAAAACCCAAAATTGTTTTTCCGGATATTGCTAAAGAGTCTAGATTTACTCTTGATTTCACTGGAACTTACCTTGATATGACCTCATTTATGATTCCTGTTAATGATTTATATTTATTAGGTGTTCTAAATTCTTCTTCTGTTTATAAATATTTCCTAGAAATAGGAGCGCAAGTAAGAGGAAGTTATTTGAGATTTAAACGTCAATATGTAGCCAAAATCCCCATCCCTCCCGCTTCTGAATCTGAAAAAGAACCCATCATCAAATTAGTACAAAAATGCTTAGATGCCAAAGGAGTTAACTGTGAAGAATGGGAGAAAGAGATAGATGAGAGAGTAGCGGCATTGTATGGATTGTAAGGGGTTAGATACCCGAATTATTAAAGAAGTCGGGTATCTGAAATCATCACAGAACTATGTTAAACAAAAAAATACTTAAGCAAAATTAGTAGATTAAGTTGAGGAAAACAATTTCGATTTCTTTATTAAGTAGCTGGTTATAATTAAGTTAAAAATGGATTTTAGGTCCGATCCCCCCTGCCCCCCTTGATAAGGGGGGTGCCGATAGGCGGGGGGATCTGAAAGTTTTTAACACCTACCTACTTAACCTCTCTTGCTAGTCAAAACCTTAGTCTCCCTTGAGATGCACTGCACCAACTTTTTGATAGAGAATATGTAGAGCCTCAGCAGCTTGTCTTGCTAGAGCGTACCATTCAGGGTTTTGTACACAAGCTGGATGGGAAACAATAAAACGCTCCAAGGAATCACTAACCATCGCTGTTCTGTCAAGTAACTCATGACATCCGAATGTACCCGGTTTGAATTGCTCAAGAACCTGTTGTTCTTGTTCTTGGAGGAATTCTTTTAACTCTTCTTGACGCTCTATTTCAATAGCGTTATCCTTAACCACAACCATACTATTCAATTCAGTCATTCAACCCTCCAATTCAGCTTGCCGTAGAATGTTTTTGTAAGTTCCGATAGGTATATCATCTGACAGTTTACAAGGAACGGTAACTTTACTCAGCTTGACAGGGTGTTTAAACTGACGATGGCTTCCTTTTTGCGAAACTTGCAACCAACCATCATCAATTAGGCGACGGATAACCTCACGAACCCTCATACCCTTAATTTTAACCTACACTTATCTTATCGAAAATTTGGGTTTAAAACCCCGTCCTTTTAGGACGGCTTTAAGCTACAATGGAAAATGAAGTCAACTTCTTAAAGAAGTCGGGTATCTGAAATCATCACAGAAGAGGAGAAATAACAAGAAGGATTTCCTAGACTGTGAACCTTAAGATTGTTACAAGATGCTAAAATTAGGAAAACCTGCTAAAATCAGGATATGCCAGCTAAAGATACCTTTCACCATGCTGTCCGAAATGCACTCATAAAAGCAGGTTGGACGATTACCCATGATCCTTTTACCCTAGAGTTTGAAGATGTTAACTTTTATGTGGACTTAGGTGCAGAAAAAGTTATTGCAGCACAAAAAGAACGAGAAAAAGTTGCCATTGAAATCAAAAGTTTCTTAAGAGATTCAATTGTTACAGAACTACATTTAGCCTGTGGACAATATCTTAACTACCGTTTTGCTCTTTCAGAAATTGAACCTGATAGAACCCTATACTTAGCCATCCCTAATGATACTTATGAAGTGTTTTGTCATAGCCGTTTTGTTCAAAGAATTCTAGAACATTATCAAATCAAAATTATTGTCTATAACCCTGAAATAGAGGAGATCGTAGAATGGCAATCAACTACAGTGAATTAGTTAAATCCCTAATTGAAGAACAAGCTAAAATTCAGCAGTCTAGTGAAATTTCCCTAGAAATAATCTTTGACGATCTGAGAAAACATTATTTATTAGTACAAGTTGGTTGGCATAATAATCATTGGATTTATGGATGTCTTTTACATTTAGATATTATTAACAACAAAGTTTATATTCAACAGAACAACACAGAAATTTCAGTAGCTGAAAAGTTAGTTAAACTAGGAATTCCTAAAACAGATATTGTCATCGGATTTCACTCTCCATTTAAACGAAAATTCACAGAATATGCCATTAATTAGGAGTACAAATAAAATGGAAAAACAAATTATAAAACATTAGAATTACCAATAGAATTAATTCAAGAAACTCTCTCTATTCTGGATCGTGAAACTGCCGTCTTAGTTGAGCAAGCTTTATCCTAAACTACCATGAAAATACAAGGAATTATCAAAGGCAATACTATCGAGCTATTAGAGGATTTATCTCTTCCTAATGGCGTAAAAATTTCTCTGGAAATCCCCGATAATTTAATTCAAAAAAAATTATTGTGGGAAGACTTAGAAACTCTTATTGGAGTATGGAAAAATCAACCAGAACTCGATGATATATTTTCTGAAATTGACCGAGAGCGCCATGCCGATCTAGGTGTGGAAATTAAATTCGATGATTAAGCCGAAAATTCATGTATTTACTGGATACTAACATCTGTATTGCCATTCTCAAAGGGAATCTGACGGTCGTTTCACATTTTAGACTTAAGTATCAGGAATCTTACCTGTCCACTTTAGTCTTAGGGGAACTATATAAAGGAGTTTATTGCTCAACTCAGCTAGAACGTAACTTAGATACATTAACCAGATTTGCCAACCAGTTACCGATAATAGCTTTTGATGAACAAGCTGCAATCGAATTTGGCAAAATTCAATCTGAACTTAGAAAAATTGGCAAACCAACAGGACAGTTAGATGCTTTAATCGCAAGCGTTGCTCGTTCTCGGCAGGATATTTTAGTAACCGATAATACTCGTCATTTTGAAAATATTTCTAATCTAGTAATAGAAAACTGGTTACAGCCCTAAAATTAAAAAATCGAACTATGCCTACCCACGACATCATCGACAATCGCCAGCAAAAATTAGTCGATAACATCAACCAAATTCTTCACTCTTCAGAAGCCGCTCATTTTGCCGTCGGTTACTTCTTCCTCTCTGGCTTTACTGCGATCGCACCTCGTCTCGCCACCATCCCACAAATGCGCCTCCTAATTGGCAACACCAGCAGCAGGGAAACCATCGAACAACTAGCAGAAGGCTACCGCCGCTTAGAACTAATTAAAGACCATCTAGAGGCACAAGAATACCCCAAACGGACAGAACGCAAGCAGATGGCAACAGAAACCGCCGACAATATTCGTTCCAGCGTCGAACTGATGGACCAAACAGATGAAGCAGAAACCTTAGTAAAAAATCTGGTTCAAATGATTGAAGAAAAACGCCTTCAGGTGCGAGTTTATACTAAAGGGCGACTCCACGCTAAAGCCTATATCTTCGACTACGGGACAATTTATAACCAGCAGGGACAACCTTTGGAACGTCAAGAAAAAGGCCTTGCTATCGTTGGTTCTTCTAACCTTACTTTATCAGGAATTTCCCACAATACCGAACTTAATGTTATCGTTCACGGTAATGAAAACCACGCCAGTTTAACAGAATGGTTCAATCAACTTTGGCAGGAAGCAACAGAATTTGATGAAACACTGATGCAGTCTTTAAAACAGTCTTGGGCGATGATGCCAGTACGTCCCTACGACATCTATATGAAAACTCTCTATATGCTCGTGCGCGATCGATTGACAGAAGAAACTGCCAGTGAAATGATGATAGATAACGAAATTACCGAGAAACTAGCAGACTTTCAAAAAGTAGCAGTTAACCAAGCTGTTAAACTCATCCGCGAGTATGGGGGTTGTTTCGTTTCCGATGTGGTAGGACTAGGAAAAAGCTTTATTGGTGCTGCCATTGTCAAACGCTTTGAACAAGTAGAAAAAGCCCGCCCCTTAATTATTTGTCCAGCGCCACTGGTGGAAATGTGGGAACGCTACAACGAAATTTATCAACTTAACGCCCGCGTTTTATCGATGGGATTGCTGCGGGAAGATGAAACCAGTGGCATCAGAGTTTTATTAGAAGATTTTAAATACAAAGATCGAGATTTTATCTTAATTGATGAAAGTCATAACCTGCGGAATGCCGCAACCCAAAGATATAAAATCGTCGAAGCCTTTTTAGCAGCCGGGAGACAATGCTGTTTTTTAACAGCAACTCCTCGCAATAAAAGTGCTTGGGATATTTACCATCAGATTAAGCTTTTTCATCAAGATGATAAGACAGATTTTCCCATAGATCCGCCCGATCTAAAAGAGTATTTTCGATTAGTAGAGAAAGGAGAAAAACAGTTACCTGACTTGTTATCTAACATCTTGATCCGGCGCACCCGCAACCACATTTTACGCTGGTACGGCTTTGATGCCAAGACTCATAAACCCGTAGATGCAGACAATTTCAAGGATTATTTAAACGGAAATCAACGCGCTTACGTTATTGTGGGTGGTAAGCATCAGTTTTTTCCCAAAAGAGAACTACAAACCATTGAATATAGTATTGAAGATACCTATCAAGGACTTTACCAAGAACTGCGCCAATATTTAGGGAAATCTCGCCAACAGCAACCAGCCAACCCTCGTAAAAATGAACTTTGCTATGCTCGTTATGGTTTGGGGAATTATGTATTACCAAATAAGCGCAAACAAGAACCATTACTCAGTTTACAAACTGGGGGAGCAAATCTAAGAGGACTGATGCGAGTTCTGTTATTCAAACGCTTTGAATCTAGCGTTTATGCCTTCCAACAAACTGTTAAGAAATTACTGCAAGTCCATCAACGCTTTCGAGAAGCCTTATGCCAAGGAATTATCCCCGCCGGAGAAGAAGCTCAGGCAATTCTCTATGAGCCAAACAATGGGGAAGAACAAGACATTATCGATGCTTTGCGTCAGGCATCTGGGAAGTATGATCTAGCTGATTTTGATGCCACAAGATTGCACAAACATCTTGAGCATGACATCCAATTGCTAGAGAAAATTTTGCACTTAGTTGAGCCAATTACCCCAGACAAAGACGCTAAATTACAAACTCTCAAAAATTGGTTGAATAAACCCCCGCTGCAGGATAGCAAGTGCCTCATCTTTACTCAGTATGCTGATACCGCCTCTTACTTATATCAAAACCTCAATCCTAACGGCGATCGAGACGATATAGAAGTCATCTACAGTGGCGATAAAGATAAGGCGCGGGTAGTGGGAAGATTTGCCCCCAAAGCCAACAAATACTATAAATTGACCCCGGGAGAGTCGGAAATCAAAACTTTAATTGCTACCGATGTTTTAGCCGAAGGTTTAAACCTACAAGATGGCAACCTGATTATTAATTATGACCTGCATTGGAATCCCGTCCGACTTATTCAAAGGTTTGGTCGGATTGATCGGATTGGCAGCGAGAATGATGTGGTTTACGGCTTTAATTTTCTCCCAGAGACGGGATTGGAGCGGAATCTAGGATTACGGCAAAAACTCAAAAACCGCATTCAAGAAATTCACGAAACCATCGGTGAGGATGCGGCAATTCTTGACCCAACGGAACAGCTTAACGAAGAGGCTATGTATGCAATTTATGAAAAAAGTGGTAGTCATCAATTAAGTTTGTTTGAAGATGAGGGAGAATTTCTCGACCTCAATGAAGCGGAAGAAATTCTCAGACAAATCCAGCGAGAAAATCCGGCTGAATACGAACGGATAGCTAACCTGCCTCACGGCATCCGAACGGCTCGCTTTTCTCTCAATAAGGGCATAATTGTCTTCTGTGAAGCTTCTTACCCTAACCGCAAAGATTGGAAGGGCTACCAGCAATTATATTGGCTCGATGAACAGGGAGAGATCATATCAAAAGATACTGCCCGCATTTTAGGAATGCTCAAAACTAACCCAGAAGAAGCAGCACTGCCGCTGCCCAAAAATTACAACCAAGCAGTGATGCAAGTCAAGGTTAAATTTGCCCAAGAAGTCCAACACCGCCAATCGGAACGGGAGTACAGCCGTTCTCTGACTCAAGCACAGCGCTACATCTTGCGAGAATTGGGACTGCTGTTTAAAACCACTCAGGATGAAGAAATCCGTAAGCAGGTTAACCTATTAGAACAGGCCTTTCGCCAACCGATTACCACTGTACTCAAGCGCGAGTTAAACCTGATTAAGCGCCGTAGCCTGACAGGAGAAGCTTTGTTTAGCGAACTGAAGAAATTATACAGCCAACATGAGATGCGGGACTGGTTAGATCGCCGCCGCTTGCAAGGTGAGGAGCAACCAATTCCCATCATTATTTGCAGTCAGGCTTTAGTTTAGAAACGGCGATCGGTCAAGGTATAGGATTAAGGGACTTGCGCTTTGATAATCTACCTTTTGGGCGAACGCAGTTCGCCCCTACATTGTGGACAAAATCCGTTACTGTAGGGGTGCAATGCTTGCGCCCTCCGATCGATCAGGTTTGCTGATCACTCTAAGTAGGGGGAGAGCCTTCGAGAGCCTCCGCAGCTAAGGGACTTGCGCTTTGATAATATGCCATCTGGCTGGTCTGATTCTTCTACAGAGCGATTTTCTGGCTGGGATATTATTCCCACGCAAGTTCCTAAGTTATTGGTTAAAATCTCCCAGCACCATCTCTAAAGTAGTGAGAAAAAGCTATAATTAATCAATCCTAAAATACCGGGAAAAAGTCATGACAGCCCTAGACATAATCCCAGAAGTTGCCTGTCCCCCCACAGATTTATGGAGTGATGAACCACCCTTGGAAAGTGATCTACACCTGCAACAGATCATCATTCTCCTTAGTTGTCTAGAATTATTATGGCGCGAGAGGAGTGATTACTACGCTTCGGGAAATCTAACTATCTACTACAACGCGGAACAACTAAAAAAACGTGATTTCTGTGGTCCCGATTTTTTTGTGGTTTTAGATACCGAAAAACGTCCCCGCAAAAGTTGGGTAGTTTGGGGAGAACAGGGTAAATATCCCGATGTAATTGTCGAGATTCTCTCCGATTCTACGGCCAATATTGACCGCAATAACAAGAAAATTCTCTATCAGAATACCTTTCGCACTCCTAATTATTTTTGGTTCGATCCTAATACTTTAGAATTGCAAGGATTTAGACTAATTGGGGGACAATATCAAGCCATTTCTCCCAATGACCGGGGTTATCTGTGGAGTGAACAGTTAGGATTATATTTAGGGATATTTGACCGGAAACTGCGTTATTTTACCGGCGATGGTCAATTAGTCCCCACTCCTCAAGAAGCGGAATTAGAGCAACGACAGGCAAAAGAACAGGCTCTTTTAGAAAAAGAACAAGCTTTTTTAGAAAAAGAACGGGCTTTTTTAGAAAAAGAACAGGTTTTTTTAGAAAAAGAAAGGGAACGACAAGCTAAGGAAAAATTAGCACAAAAACTGCGAGAATTAGGCATCGATCCCGATGCAATTTAGGGGAAATCTGATCAGTAGGGTTTGAAGACAAAATAACAAACCCTGCTATAAGATTAAAAAGCAAAATTATTTTCTAGTAACTATGGTGACAGCAGCGCCCCTAGTGGGTGTAATTATGGGCAGTGATTCCGACTTACCCACCATGAAAGAAGCGATCGCAGTTTTAGAGGTTTTTCAGATTAGCCACGAAGTCGCCATCGTCTCGGCCCATCGTACCCCCGAAAAAATGTTTGAATACGGCAAAAACGCTCATTTAAGGGGAATAAAAGTGATTATCGCTGGAGCGGGTGGTGCTGCCCATTTACCCGGGATGGTAGCATCTTTAACCCCCTTACCCGTGATTGGAGTTCCCGTAGTCACGCGCACTTTACAAGGGTTAGACTCTCTCTATTCAATTGTACAGATGCCCGCAGGCATTCCCGTGGCCACGGTGGCGATCGGTAATGCCAAAAATGCTGGACTTTTAGCGGTTCAAATTCTCGCCACCGGTAATGCTGATCTTTTAGAGCAAGTTATCGCCTATCGTCAATCCCTCACCGATTCCGTCCTCGAAAAACAAAGCAATCTTCAACGACTAGGCTATCAAGACTATCTAGGGCAGAGTTCACCTAAGTAGGGTAGATTGAGAAAAGATTAAGTAACAAATTATGAAGTAATTATGCGTTGGATCACCGCTTGTGTATTGAGTCTATTGCTCTTTTTTGCCCTACCCATAGCGGCTTATGCCGATAGCCCGACTATTAGCGAAGAACAGATTAGAGAAGGGGAAGTTATCGCCGAAAAAGCCCTAGAAGCCACAGAAAAAGGTGATTACGCCCAGGCCGAAAACTATTGGACCCAATTAGTCGCCAAATTCCCCACTAACCCCGCCGTCTGGAGTAATCGCGGCAATGCCAGAGTTAGTCTCAATAAATTAGAGGATGCGATCGCTGATTTTAACCAAGCGATCGCCATTGCCCCCGATGCCCCCGATCCCTACCTCAATCGCGGCACCGCTTTAGAGGGAGAAGGCAAATATCAAGAAGCGATCGCCGATTATAATAAAGTTTTAGAACTAGATCCCAATGATGCCTTTGCCTATAACAATCGCGGCAACGCTGAGGGCGGTTTAGGGGACTGGGAAGCCGCCGTCAAAGACTATCGCCAAGCTACTCAACTAGCCCCGAATTTTGCCTGGGCGCAAGCTAATCTGGCCCTGGCCCTGTACGAATTGGGCAGATATCCCGAAGCAGTCCAAAAAATGCGGAATATTGCCCGCAAATACCCCATGTTCCCCGATGTCAGAGCCGCCTTAAGCGCCGTTTTATGGACCCAAGGACAACAGGGAGAAGCAGAAAGCAATTGGGTAGCCGCCGTCGGTATGGATACCCGCTATCAAGACCTCGATTGGGTAAAAAGCGTGCGCCGTTGGCCGCCGAATATGGTTCTAGCCTTAGATAAGTTTCTTAACTTAAAGTAAAAAATTACTAAATAGTAACTTTTCTAGCAGTAGCGGGGCTGAGAGTCCAATTATCCTGAAATCAGCGACTAAGATACAATTGAGGTCTGATAGTTCCATTATCCTCGATCGAATAACCCGGCTCTGAAAAGGAAAAGGAATAGCTAGAACGGGCCGATGGCCCAATGCTATAATCCAATCACAGGGATAGATTGGACTCTATCAGTATCCGCCGCTACTGTACACCTTAAATCTTAGCCAGAATGCCAGATTTACACTTGCTTAATTCTCATCCACAGGCCCTAGAAACCGCCTTCATCGCCACTGCCGACCGGTCTTTTTCCTCCCCTCTATCCCTCGACCTCGCCAGAATTAATCAACGTTTTGACTCCGCTAACGCCGCAGAAATCGTCGCTTGGAGCGCGGCCACCTTTGGGGAAGGTTTGGTGATGAGTACCAGTTTCGGCATTCAAGCGGCGGTGATGTTGCACCTCGTCACCGCAATTATCCCCGATATTCCCATCATTTGGATCGATACCGGCTATCTTCCCCCGGAAACCTATCAATTTGCCGAAGATTTAAGCCAACGCCTCCATTTAAACCTGAAAGTTTATCAATCTCCCCTCAGTCCCGCCCGCATGGAAGCAATCCACGGTAAATTGTGGTCAAATAACGATCTCGACTCCCTCAATCTCTACGACAAAATCCGCAAGGTGGAGCCGATGCAACGGGCCCTGAAGGAATTAAAGGCCACCGCTTGGTTAGCGGGTTTACGTCGCGACCAAACCGACCACCGCAAAACTCTCCAATGGGTCAATCAACAGGGCGAACGTTACAAAATATTACCGATCCTTGACTGGAATGCCAAAACCATCTACGACTATCTGACTAAATACGATCTTCCCTACCATCCCTATTTTGATCTGGGTTATGTCTCCGTCGGCGATTGGCACTCCAGTCGGCCTTTAACCGCCGATGATAGCAACGAACGAGACACCCGTTTCAAGGGTTTAAAACAAGAATGCGGTCTTCATTTACCCTTAACCCCCGGAGAAGCACAAAGTCTCGACGCAAGCTCCCTATAACTGCCGGGGTGGGAAATTTGCCGGTGCGATCGGTTCCTAGACGTTAGACAATGGTTAATGATTATTAATCCCCCATTAACCATGGCTATTTTAGAAAATTTTCTCGAAGTCGGCTCTCTCAAGTGGTTTTATCGACAGGTTAACCCCGCTCAACAACCGGACACAACCCCCGTGATCCTACTCCATGGTTTACCCGCCCATGGCTATATTTGGCGGGAATTATTGACCAGTTTAGAAGAATATAACATTAATGCTATTGCCCCCGATTGGATCGGTTCCGGTTTATCCGCTAAACCCGATGCCAGAGATTTCGCCTACACACCTAGCGCTTTTTGTCAAGCCTTGGCCGATTTTATTCAAGCTCTCCAATTGCCGAAAATCTCCCTGATTGTCCAGGGTTTTTTAGCCTCCGTCGGTTTACAATACGCCCTAGAAAATCCTGATAAAATTGAGCGCTTGATCGTTTTAAATACTCCCCTCTCCAGTGATGTTAAATTACCCTGGATAATGAAACAATGGGGGCTACCTTTCCTCGGAGATATGGCGACTCAAGACCCCTTATTAGTCGATCGTACTTTAGAAACTGGTAGCGGTTTTGTGATTAGTGATGCAGATCTGGCTATTTTCCGTCAACCTTATCTAAAAACTTCGGCAGTGGGTCGCGCTTTACTGGCCACGATTCGCAATTTAAACCTATCGAAAACTATGGCAGAAATTGAGACAGGTTTAGAGAACTTTGAAAAACCTATCCTTTTTGTCTGGGGAATGGGGGATCCTTGGTTATCTTCTGTCACCGTTGAAAAATTAGCTACTAAATCAGGAGTGGAATTAATCCCCCTCGCGGAAGCGAAACACTATCCCCAAGAACATTGGTCAAAAGAAATTAGTCCCCAGATTATTAATTTTCTCGGACGCAAAACCTAAACCTCGATACTTTCTGGGAATTGATAGCAAAATCTCCCTAGAAAGTATTGATCAAGTTATCCTTAGTATATCACTGTAGTTCTGCACTGGCCACCACCTATGGAAATACCAGCTTTAGGAAGGATAAATATAACAAATAATCCCCCAGATATTAATAATTTAACCGATTGGGAGCGAGTTAAATCGATGGGTGATCTAGAAATCGAGGCTAATGCTTTGTCAGATCCCGATGCACTTCCTTTTGATGATGATTGGAAAAATGCGGCGATTATTCCTGCTTACAATAAATTAACATCTCAATAATTGCTAAAAATGATAATTGTCTCAGGGTTACTTGTTATGAAAGTTTAATAGACTGTTGTTCAAGAAAATAGTGATAAAATTTTTTGTTAGCTCAAAACAATAAGCAGGTAATCATTTGATAGTAATCATTCCACATTACCCTCAAATCGAATTACTTAATATTGATTATTTGAACCATATTTTCAAGTCTATGTATATAGGCCTGATGATATCTCCATGCTTCTAAAATACTTTGTAATAATTCATCTTTTGAAAAACAACCAGAATCAGCTACATCTTCAATTTGTCTGATTAGATCATCTTCTAACTCCAATTCTAGCATACTCACTTGTTTAGTTGTGTCTGCCATACTTTTATCTATCTAAAAGTTGATGGAACTATCATACCATAGGAACTCAGCACTGTGGTATCTATTAAACCCCACAATATACCCACATTACACCCATTGCTATGCCTTGCATATATGTATATATAATACCACCTACTAAATACCCTATTATACCCCCTGTTGTACCTAATGATGAATAAAACCTAAGATTATTTTAGTTAAAATTTGCGAAAAATAGCTTTTTAATAGCAAATAAGTCGATAAGTCGATGGTATTTGACCTATTGCACCCATTAAGTACCGTCAGGACTCGTTTATGTTGACTTAACATATCTGGTGTAATTGCTTAACATATCTGGTGTAATTGCTTGACATATCTGGTGTAATTAGGGTAAGATAGGATACTGTAGTTAGGATGCTAAGTTTCTAAAGGCAGACTATTATGGACATCTATAAGAAAGGACGATGACAACCCTTAAATCAGACTGTAGGGTCAATTCATGAATTGACCCTACTATAGCCCTCAATGGTAAAAATGGCTCTTCTCGACCTTAGTGATCAGTTATCAGTGAATCGATACAATCCATTCACTAAATTAACAAAAAAAAATGGCTACCAGACAATTTCGAGTAAATCTTAGTCAAAAGGACTCTGAATATCTTAAAGAAATAGCTAAAGAGCTAGACTTAACAGAGTCTGAAGTCATTCGTAAAGGATTAAAACTCATGGCTTTATATGCTAAAACTAAAAATGAGACGGAGGAAGATACTCAATTAATACTGCAAAAAGGTAATGAACAGAGACAACTACTAATTGTTTAGTTATGACCAGTGATTCAAAAAATGAGACAGAGGAAGTTAACAATCCAAAAGATCCCAGCGCTTCTTTGGCTCTTCCAACTGAAAGGAACTCTGTGCGTCATAATCCAAAGAAGAATCCGGAGCCTTATCATTTAGACAATGAAGTATCTGGATTTGGTAAACCAGCTACAGCTATATCACCCTCAGACCAAAGACATAACTTTAGATATTAATAATTTAACCGATTGGAAGCGAGTTAAATCGATGGGCGATCTAGAAATCGAGGCTAATGCTTTGTTATACTAAATCTGGTTATTAAAGACTGATTATTTATTCCCCTTTTTGCCTTTTGCATGAGTAGAAAACGGGTTTCTCGGAGAAACCCGTTTTCTGTGCGTTACTCAACGAATTTAGTATCAGATCCCGATGCGCTTCCTTTTGATGATGATTGGGAAAATGCGGCGATTATTTCTCCCAAAATATGGTAATAATATAATTGGCTAGTCAAATATATGAATTTTTGCCGCTAGTTAAAGATTGTTGATCGGAGTGGTTTTAATCATGGATAAGAAACTATTATTAATGGTCTCATATTTAGTAGGGTTAAATTGTCTGTTTTTGAGTGACCCTCCTGCCGTATATGCTTCTGATTCTGCCTTTATGTATTCCTGTAGTTTTATCAAAAAAAAGGAAGTAATAAAACCGTCTGGCATTTGTCTAGTGCATAGTTCCATGTCTCAAGGCGTTTATAGCGGAGCAATTTTATGGGAAGATAATACAGTGACAACTTATGAAGGAGATTTTAATAGATCTGCAATTGATGTAATGGTCAATAACCGACCGGCTGTTCGCTCAGATAATCCTCAAGGAAAAGGATATTGTTTTACTCTTCTCGATAATGAAAGTCAGTTATGCTTGTATGAAACAGAGCAAAAATCTTATTTCCCTTTTTTGGCAAGCTGCAGTTTTTACCAACAAGGAAAATTAGTGAGGAGTGACCCTTTCTGTGCAGGACTAATGAAAGTCAGTCAAGGAATAATGTTTGCTAAAATTCTTTGGAATAGTGATTATGTTAGTATTGTTAATATGAATATTAATGAAATTTCAGCTAACGCTACTATTGACAATCGAAGAGCGGTTCATTCACTTATCGGTAAAGAATCCTGTTTTACTTTTTTGGATGATAGAAGTCGTATTTGTATAGAGTTTAGAGAGGATTTTAATCCTTTTGAATAAGTTGGAAATGGGGGCAGTTAATGGTGAGGTTATTGTGGAAATTGCCTCCGGAATAGAGATGGTCTCGATTATTACCAAAGAAGCGGCGGAAAAATTAGGCTTTGCCGTGGGAAAATAAGTCTATGGGGTTTGGTTAAATCCTCTGATGTGATGATTGCTGTGGAATAAAGTTTTAGCTTAATTAATCTGGTTAGAGGCCTGTTTTTGTCGTTTCTAAATACCCCTGATAACTTGACCGGAACTGTTCGATCGATAGGTTCTTTGTCCAATATTCTACCAGAGCATGACCCCAGGCCCAGGCTTCCCTGTCGGCAGTGCTAGAATTTTCTAATAGTATTGGCCAAAGTGCCAATAAATCAAAACTTTTATTCTCCGTATTCAAGAGAGAAGAAAGCTCGTAGGCCATCTGTAATTTACCGATCGCTACCGGTAATTGTTCCACAGGAATTTGTTCGGCTAAAAGATAGGCTAAAGTCGGTCTTCCCGTGGCTAAAGTAGAGATAAAACCTAGAATAGGACTTTTTAATAGGGCCGTTAAACCTTGTCCCGTGGCCATCTGTAAAGTATAGCGATCGATTATTTTCGCCGCTGCCAGGGTTCGAGTTTCTAAATCCGCTAAAAAACGGGCTAAACGCAACTGTTTTGCGGGCGAAATTGCCCCCAGTAAAGCGATTGATAACTCCTCATCCCCCCAAGCTTCTCTATCTGGCTGTTGACTGACCATCGGCAAAATGCGATCGCAGAGATCCTCGAATAATTCCGCCCGGTACTGCAAGCATTCGCGGATATTGACTTCTTTGGGACTTTCTCCCGTCAGCCAATTATAGGGAGGTTGCCACTCTCGCACCGGACGCAGGCGATCGACTTGAGAAACACAGACTATAACTGGTAAATTGTCAATAGTTTGTTGCAAATCTTTAAGAAAAGCCTCATCCATGGCCAGGGCGGGATCGAGGGCGGGGGTGACAAGAATTAATAAATCGGCGTTTTTGGCATAATTTAGAACTTTTTGCCGATCATCGGCCCGATTTGCCTGTTCATAGCCCGGGGTATCCCAGAGGATTAACTCGTCCCCTTCTGGGGTTTGCCAATGGTAGGATTGGATCGCGTCGGTACTAGGCAATAGATCCACTTGGGCTAAATCGGCCCGAAAGAGAGTATTAATTAAACTGCTTTTGCCGGCCCCGGTGCGTCCAACCAGCAGAATATTAACCGGTTGGCGATCGATTTCCGTGATCGGTTCCGCTTGGGCGAGAATTTCCTTGAGAGTAGTGGTGGCGATTTTGGTCTTCGTGGGGAGAGTTGGGGCGAGATTGCCGCCACTGTAGAGTAACACCGCTTGGCGAGAGAGATTTCTTAGGGCATTTTCCCGCAAAACTTGCCCTAAATTGACTAATAATTGCTGATCCGCTCGATCGCTGTACTTTTGACTGGCCACTTTAGCCACAGCCGCAGCGGGATTGATCACCCATTGCGCCCAATTCCAGACCTGCCAAAGTTTCTGGGCCGAGGGTTGCAATTTTTGATAAACTTCGTAGGCCTGATAGGCTTGGCCGATGGTGATTTGATTCAGGGCTGGGGAAAGATTCTGCATCCAGCGATCGCTATCATCCACAGTTCCCCGAATTAAACCGTAGGCCTGGGGAATGTAAATATTTAATAAGGGGTACTTGACATCGGGGTAATATATATGAGCGATGGCACTGACCAAATCCTGACAGCGTTGCCAAAAAGTCGCCCAATCTTCCCAAACCGGGCGATCATTGCGGGCCTCGACGATAATCCTCTCGATAATTTCCTCAACATTGCCCCCGGAATCACCCTCAGCAGGGGTTAATTCTGCCTTAATTTCCTCGATGGCGGCTTCAATTTCCCCGACTGCTGGGCGCGTCCATTTGACCAACAGGAAGCGCCAAGCAACAAAAATCAGGGTAAAAACTGCCCAAATCCAATTCAAACCCCATTGATTGATCTGGACACTGGCGGCCACGATCAGAAAAATCACCACGGCGGCGATCGGAACTGCTAAAATCAACCCTTGCCAAGTTTTTAACCGTAACATTGCTCGATCTGGTTTTTTTCCATTCTACCGATCTCTGATTCTCGGTTAGGGGGCAGAAATTAAGCTCTCTTGGGTTTGGTGGGTAAAATGTATTCTAAGATACAGTACCGCCGGCGAAGGACTAGAACGAACCACAAAGACACAAAGGACACAAAGATTGATCGCTCCTATATAAGTTAAACCGATCACACAAAGAATAAGAGAGCAGAAATTAGACAGTGGCATCAATTTGGGCGAGGATTGCCGTGGACAACTGACAAAGTTGTTGATGACAAGGACCATTACTGGCCATGATCCCCCCCCATTGCCGCACATCGCCGCGATTATAGCGCACGGGTTGACCGTCAAAATAGGAGAATTTGCCGCCGGCTTCCGTTAAAATCAACTCTGGGGCGGCAAAATCCCAGTCTTTAGCCGCCGATTTCCCCGATAGGGAGATATAAACATCGGATTTTTGTTCGAGGATCGTGGCAATTTTACAGCCCACACTGCCCACATAATTTTTACCGAAGAAGGGTATTTGACTTAATAGATTATCAAAACGTTGGTCGCGATGGGTACGACTAACTACCAGATAGAGATCGGTAATTTTATCTTTATTGGCAACTTTTACCTGTGTAATATTTCCGTCGCTAGTTTCTAGAAAAGTACCTTTTCCTTTTTGGGCAAAATAGAGTTTTTCTTGATCCGGTAGGGCAACCACGGCGATGATCGGTCTTCCTTGATAACATAAGGCGATATGTAGGGCATATTCTCCCGTTTTGTCGATAAAATCGCGGGTTCCGTCCAAAGGATCGATAATCCATACCCAATCTTTCGGGATAGCTTCATTCCCCTGATGGGTTTCCTCGCTTAGATAACCAAAGTCGATATCAGAGAAATTTGTTTGTAATTCCCCTAAAATATAGTGATTTGCCGCTAAATCCGCCGCTGTCACTGGTCCGCCTTTTTTTTCCTCGTTGACGGCTAAATCCTGTTCACCCCGGTGGTAGGATTGGAGAATTTTAGCACCACCCCAACCGACGGCACGAGTAACAGCTAAAATGCGATCGAGTGTTTCGGTATCTTGACAGGTTAAATTAATCATAAAATAGCCTCAGTTTTTCAGACTTATTATCTACTAAATTTAAAGACTGGCATCTTAGCTTATCATCCCTTGCTCCCTAGCTCCTGACTGGCTTAATTTTGCCCCTGCCAAAAATAATCGGCGGGTTTTTTGGTTTCTTCCGGTGATGATTGAGGAGCATCTCCCAAGAAAACCGAACGCTGGATGACGCGATCGCCTAATCTTCTTTGGACTCGACTGGGAATGCCGTAACCGTAGGCAATATGACCTTTTCCTGCTAGGACGATGATCTGATATTCGGGATGAGCTTGCCAGAATTTAGCGATCGCATCGGCCATGGTTTCATCCCAGAGGACCTGTGCCAGAAAAAAGCGATCGAATCCCTGACTTTTGCCCCCCGTGTGTTGCTGATAAACGGCTAAGATCTGTTGACGGTACTCCTCGTTATCCTGGTTTATTTCGCTTTTAGGGGGAATGTAGGTCATTTCTGAGGTGGAGAGGCTTTCTAATCCCTCTCGTGCCACTTTTCTAGTGATTTCCGTGGGTGTATTGAGGGCGATCAATGGTAGTTTTTTCGCCTTGGCCAAGCGTAGGATCGGGGCGTAAAATTCCCAATCAAATCCCCAACGTTGGTCATATTCACTTTTTTCTCTTAACTGATTTTCGCTAATTTTGCCGGCTAAATACTGATCCAAATAGATTTGGTAAGGACGTTGAAACATCTCGAAAGCGATCGCTATTTGGGGATTATTAGCCTGTAAATACTCGATAATAGCTAATTGGGCCTGATGATCGGCTTGACTATCGTGCCTTTCTCCCAGATAAATAATCTCGGCTGTTTTTAAATCTGCCAGAATTTGTTTTTGGCTATTAGTAAAACTCCAGGCCTGGGGCAGCAAAATAAACAGTAAGCAGAGGGCAAGGAAAACGGGAAAAAAGCGTCGAGAGAATTTCATCTTTATTAAAAGCCTTTTAAGAAACTGATCTTAACCGAAGCCAAGACAAAAAGGGTGAGCAATGCCCACCCCCAAAAATTTTCAGAGAACCTTTCTGGTTTAGTAGGTTTCTACGTGCCAGCGATGTTCTTTTTTCAGTTGTTTCTGATAGACAGACCAATCAGCGCCATTTTTAGCAGCAGCACCACTGATAGCATCGTCAATACCATCTTCCATCCCTTTCAGTCCGCACATATAAGCGTGGGTTTTGGGACTTTGGAGTAGATTCCAGATTTCGTCAGCGTGTTCGGCTACCCGGTGTTGAATATACATTCTGCCGCCCTGGGGATTTTGCTGTTCCCGGCTGATGGCATAGGTGAGACGGAAGTTATCGGGGAATTCCGCCGCGATTTTCTCTAATTCTTCTTGGTAGAGAATATTGGCCGTTTTGGGAACTCCGAAAATCAACCAAGCTAGACCTTTGAATTTATAATCTTCGTGTTGTTCCTTGAACATCCGCCAGAGGAAAGCTCGGAAGGGAGCGATTCCCGTCCCGGTGGCCATCATAATGATAGTGGCATCTTCATCACCCGGTAGCAGCATTTCCTTACCCACGGGACCAGTAATAGCCACATCGTCCCCCACCCCTATATTACAGAGATGGGTGGAACAAACCCCATAAACGGTTTCCTTGGTTTCTGGGTGTTGGTATTCCAACTGACGCACGCAGAGGGATACGGTTTTATCGTCTAATTTATCACCATGACGGGTGGAGGCGATCGAATAGAGTCTCAATTTATGAGGTTTGCCATTAGCATCGGTACCCGGGGGGATAATACCGATACTTTGCCCTTCTAAATAGCGTAAATCGCCCCCAGAAAGGTCAAAGGTGACGTGTTGTACGATGCCGATACCCCCCTCATCAACGAGAGGATAATTCTCGATACATTTGCCGATAAAGGGTTGATTCGGACGGTAGATGTTGACGGGGATATCTGTTTTTTCTTTCGCTTGAGTCATGGCCTTTTTCTTGGTCTGTTCGGGGACGGGCGATGATTGAGCGATTGGCTGTGGTGTGGAGGCACTAGAAACAGTTGCTACGGGGGCAATCCCATTGAAGGGTTTGATGCTGACGATACGACCACCTAAACGGGTAATCCGACGCATTTCTTGATTCATGCGACTGTAGGGAACCGTGAAAAACACGCTTCCACTCTGACGGATTGAATAATCCAAGCTGTCAGTATTGTCGTTTTGATTGAGACCCGCCACTTCGTAAACAAATAAACGGTTTCCCGCTAGTGTACTCGGACTGTACATTAAATATAACTCCCAACTCAAGTCACGATAATCGTTCCATAGTTTAGCCTACCATCGGTACACTACACCTAGGCCTAATTGAGAGTTATCTTAAAAAAACCACAGACATCGCTTTTATCCTTTTGGATAGGATAGGTTAAGTCTCTGGTTAAAATCTGTCACATTTGCAGCATTTTACTTTTTATTAAGATTTATGTTACTTTTTCCCGTTTATGCTAAAAATCCCCCTGGTTGGCCTGATGAGGACAAGAGCGGGGGACAGATATTAGCAATAATTATTTTATGAACTACTCGGCCGCAGCAGCGTTTAAGGGTTTAATGCTGACGATGCGAGCGCCTAAACGGGTAATCCGACGCATTTCTTGATTCATGCGGCTATAGGGAACGGTTAAAAAGACACTGCCACTCTTACGGATAGAATAATCTAGGTTATCAGTATTGTCATTTTGACTCAAACCGACGACTTCATAGACAAAAAGGCGATTTTCTTTGGCACTAGAGAGACTTTGCATCGAAATGGCTCCGACATTGATGTTATAGTTCTCTAGTTTAGCCTAGCAGGGAGACTAGCAATCTAGTTAGGGTTTGCGGCAAAAAGTTTCTCGTGGGGCCAGGGTGTGGGGTGTAGGGTGTAGGGTGTAGGGTGTAGGGTTTTATTTTAAGGTACTTTTCCCCTGAAATTTCCCCCCGATCCCTCCAATGGCTGGCACTTTTTGATTTTCCAAAAGTCTAAACGTCTTACCCAACAAGGTTTTTAGATTTATTCAGCCAACCCTAGTTAATGGCCGATTTACGCCTGTTTATTGTACCATAACGCTCGATCGCAATTGTCCACAGGCTGCATTGGCCGCTAAACCTCTCGAATAACGGACAGTAACAGCGACTTTTTCCTGTTCTAAAATAGTTTTAAAAGCCTTAATTCTCTTTTCATCAGGCCGTTGATAATCCACCTCCTGAATGGGATTATAGGGGATTAAATTGACGTGAGACTGAAACCCTTTCACCAGTTTAACTAATTCCCTTGCGTGTTCGGGTAAATCATTCACTCCCGCTAAAAGAATGTATTCAAATGTCAATCTTCGTCCCGTGATTTGAACGTATTCCTGACAGTCTTGAATCAAATCAGTTAGGGGATAATGGTCGGCACTGGGGATTAATTTAGCTCGAACTTGTTGATTAGAAGCATGAAGACTAACAGCAAAAGTTACTTGTAAATTATGTTCGGCTAGTTGCTTGATTTTATGGGGTAATCCCACGGTAGAAATCGTTAAACAACGCTGACCGATCCCCACATCTTGATTGAGGGAATGAATCGCTGTCACCACTTCGGGAATATTTAATAAAGGTTCCCCCATCCCCATAAATACCACATGACTAACTCGCTGTTGAAAATCCTCCTGTACTGTTAATACTTGGTCAACGATTTCATAGGCTTTTAAATTACGAGTAAAACCCCCTTTTCCCGTGGCACAAAAATCACAGGCCATGGGACAACCCACTTGGGAAGAAACACAGACTGTTAATCTTTTTTCACTAGGAATTCCTACCGCTTCGATAATTAAACCATCCGCCAGTTTTAGCAGATATTTACGAGTGCGATCGGGTGCTACACTGCGATAATGTATAAGGGAACGACCGATAGGATAATCCGCCAGTTTGCTGCGCCATTCTTGGGGGAATACGGAAATATCCGCCAAAGAATGCACCCCTTTTTCGTATAGCCATTGGTGTAATTGTTTCCCCCGATAAGCGGGTTGTCCCTGGTCTTTTACCCAGTCGGTCAGTTCCTCTAAAGATTTCGCCAGTAAAGTCATAATTATTATCGTTGATCACCTTATCATTCTAGCCGATCGATCATCTCTAGTAGCAAAACCGTAACAAAATTGTATTGATTAATTGACATTTTTTCCCTTTGCTCCTTCTCTAGTCTTTGTTAGTCAATTAAATACTTAAAACTATAACTTAAGTAGGTAGGTGTTAAAAGTTTTCAGATCCCCCCGCCTATCGGCACCCCCCTTATCAAGGGGGGCAGGGGGGATCGAACCTCAAATCCATTTTTAATTTAATTATAACCAGCTACTTAAACTGAGCCTGACGACAAAAACAAATCTAGTCTTAAGCTTGCTCTTTTTTACTTTTCATTTAATCTAACTGTTCAAAGGGAACTGTCAGCGCCATAATAATCGATGGACTTCGATCGAGAACAGAAATTTTATGAGTTGCCAGCAAAAAAAGTCAATATGGGGAAATAAGGAGCTATTCAGTTGTAAAAGCAATATTTAAGCGAAAATTTATGAAAATCGCTATTTTATCGCAAGACGCTTCCCTTTATTCGACCAAGCGACTGAAAGAGGCGGGAGAAGCCCAAGGCCATGAGGTACGAGTGATCAATTATTTGCGCTGTTACATGAACATCACCTCCCATAAACCCACGGTTGTCTATAACGGTAAACCCTTAGAGAGTTTCGATGCAATTATTCCCCGTATTGCCGCCTCAAAAACCTTCTATGGAACCGCAGTCGTCCGACAATTCGAGGTGATGAATGTTTTTACTGCCAACGACTCGCAAGCAATTTCTCGGTCGCGGGATAAATTGCGTTGTCTGCAAATCCTCGCTCGGGAAGGGATAGGTTTACCGGTGACGGGAATTGCTCACGCAACTCAAGATATCGATGGTTTAATCGAAACCGTCGGCGGCACCCCTCTAGTGATTAAATTATTAGAAGGAACCCAAGGTATTGGGGTAGTCTTAGCGGAAACCGATCAAGCAGCCAAGTCAGTTATTGAAGCTTTTCGGCAATTAGAGGCTAATATTCTAGTACAAGAGTATATTAAAGAGGCCAGTGGGGCAGATCTGCGCTGTTTTGTCATCGATGGAAAAGTGGTAGCCTCGATGAAGCGACAGGGGGCCGAAGGGGATTTTCGTTCTAATCTTCACCGCGGTGGCAAAGCAGAAAAGATAAAATTAACCCCAGAGGAACGCAGTACGGCTATACGGGCCACTAAAGCCATGGGTTTACGGGTTGCGGGTGTGGATTTATTGCGGTCTAATCACGGGCCTGTGGTTATCGAGGTGAATTCCTCTCCCGGTTTGGAAGGAATAGAAGCGGCCACTGGTGTGGATGTGGCCAAAAAAATTATTGATTTTGTCGCTAAAAATGCCACCCTAGTCCTAAATCGCGATCGATATCAATATTAGCTGTCAGCCTTGCATCAGTTATCAGTTATCAGTTATCAGTGGGTAAGTTATCAGTCAATAGTATTAAGCGATAAGCTCGGAGCTGCCTTTTTACTAAAAAAAATCTCCCCACACCCCACACCCCACACCCTACACCCTACACCCACTTTCAAGTCAGATGTGATTTATCAGTCGGCAAATACACGGACGCTATCGGGAATAATCGATAGTTTTACCTTTGTACCGATGTCTAATTGGGTGTTAATCGTTGTTCTAGCGTGGATTTGGCTGCCGGTGGCCGTTAGCAGACAATAACGGTATTCCCGCCCTAAAAATTGGCGATCGCAAATAACCAGATCTCCCGTCTCATCCGGCTTAATTTTGACATCTTCCTCTCTTAGCATCAATTCCCCTTTGTCCAAATCTTGACCATCAGGGATTTCCCAGACTCCTATCTCGGTTTGCCATTGTTCCCCCTCCCGTCTAGCGGGGAGAAAGTTAGCTTGGGTGACAAACTCAGCCACGAATCGCGAGGCCGGATGACTATAAATTTCTTCGGGATTGTTAATTTGTTCTAATTTTCCTTGACAAATGACCGCAATTGTGTCACTGATCACCATTGCTTCCTCCCGGTCGTGGGTGACAAAAATGGCCGAGATACCAGTCGCTTTCAGGATATGACGGATCTCGTGCCGTAACCGTTGCCGGACCTGCACATCGAGATTACTTAAAGGTTCATCTAAGAGGATTAAAGAGGGTTTTGGGGCTAAAGCGCGGGCGAGGGCGACTCTTTGCTGTTGTCCTCCTGATAGCTGATGGGGATAACGTTTTTCTAGTCCTTGCAGTCCGACTAAATCCAAAGTTTCCGCCACCCTAGCGTTAATAGCTCTGCTCGATAATTTCTCCCCAGAATTTTTTAACCCAAAGGCGATATTCTCAGCGATGGTTAAATGGGGAAAAAGAGCGTAATCCTGAAAAACCATGCCTGTATTGCGTTTTTCTGGGGGAATAAAGGTTTTTTCGTCGGCAACTATTAGCCCTCCCAATTCAATCACTCCTTGAGATGGTTTTTCAAATCCCGCAATCATCCGCAGTAGAGTGGTTTTACCGCAACCCGACGGACCCAATAATCCGAGAATTTCGCCCTCTGTTAAACTAAAACTGATATTATCGACAGCTAGAGTAGGAGAAGCGGGAAAACGCTTGTTAACCTCGGATAAACGCAGAATGACAGACTTTTTCATGGTGAGAAAGACAATCGCCCAGTCAGTGGCAGGGCTATTTACTTAAGAATTATTCCTAATTAGTTCACTACTATTATTTATAACATCTCAATGGACTAATTAGGAAACTTTCTCAAAAATTTCATGCTCACACCTGAAGATATTATTCTCGTTCCCCGGGGGGCCGAGCATAGCTCAATCCGTCGAGGATTAAGGAAAATCGGCGATTTAGCCCCGCAAATTATCCCGATTAACCTTGGCGCTCCAGAATTCCTCGACAGTTCCCCAGTCTCTGGGCAATCTCTAGAATTTCTTAATAAGCTCACAGGAAAAATTGTGCTGATGGGATTAGCGGGCAGTCTTAGCGATCGCTATCGGGTCGGAGATGGGGTAATCTATCAAGGTTGTGGCGCGGAAACGGGGAGTTATTGGCAGTGCGAACCAGAAATAACCGCAGAAATCGCCCAATTAACCGGATATAGTCTCGTTAAAGGTTTAACCAGCGATCGCCTGATTAGCCGATCCGAGGAAAAACGACGTTTAGGACAGGGGGGCTATGAGGTGGTAGATATGGAAGGAGCAAGGATTTTAGCGGCTTTACGGGGGCAAAAAGTGGCAATTGTGCGCGTGATTAGCGATGAGGTGACACAGGATTTACCCGATTTAGCCCCGGCAATTGATAATCAAGGTCAGCTGCTACCATTGCCCCTAGCTCGACAAATGTTAATCCGTCCTCTCCCGGCCTTCCATTTGATTCAAGGTTCCCTAAAAGGTTTATCCGTACTAACTCAGGTGGCGCGAAAGTTGTGCGGCAGTAATTTTTAAAAGTTGCTTGCAGATTATTTTTTTTCTGTGCTATAGTGATTAAGCTAAAATCAGGCGGATGTGGTGGAACTGGTAGACACGCACGTTTGAGGGGCGTGTGGCTTACGCCTTGCGAGTTCGAGTCTCGCCATCCGCATAAACTTTTATCTGCCCTCTGACAAGAATTGCCCTTGTCACCCATCGTCAGGGATGGACATTTGGCCATCAAAATTTCCTAACTCACCCTTTCAGGTGGCTTAGGTTTGACTAAGTTTAGTTAAGCGGTTGCGAGTAGCGATTTAGCCAAAGCACTAGGTCGTTTAATGCCGTAAAATCCAACAAAGCCTCAGCCAAGGACTCTAATTGCTCGATTTCTAGGGACTGAATCCGGGCAGTTAACACCTCATCCACCGCACCAAAACGACGTTGCAACAGACGCAAAATCAGGGCAGATTCTCCTTCCAGTTGTCCTTCCAGTCGTCCTTCTTCCTTGGCTTCACGATATACCCTTGTATCTGCCAATTGTAGTCCTAGCATCGCGTCAACCTCCTGCCGACTCAAGTTAGTAAATTTATAGACTATAGCGATTTAGCCAAAGCACTAGGTCGTTTAATGCCGTAAAATCCAACAAAGCCTCAGCTAAGGACTCTAATTGCTCGATTTCTAAAGCCTGAATTCGGGCAGCCAATACCTCATCCACTGCACCAAAGCGACGTTGCAACAGACGCAAAATCAGGGCAGATTCTCCTTCCAGTCGTCCTTCCAGTCGTCCTTCCAGTTGTCCTTCCAGTCGTCCTTCTTCCTTGGCTTCACGATATACCCTTGTATCTGCCAATTGTAGTCCTAGCATCGCTTCCACCTCCTGCCGACTCAAGTTAGTAAATTTATAGACCATAATTGTGGCAATCATTTCTATTATGGCGCGACCTGCTTCTGGATCTGCAATTTGCTGTTGAGTTCGTGCCAGTAAATAGCGAGCTTTTTCTGGTGCTTGGGTTTCTTCCACAGTAGTGAGTACCATCAAGGCAACCCCTAGGGGTAACTGCTGAATTTCCCCTAATTCGTTCAGATAAATCCGATGCACCTGATTACAATTGAGGAGCGCTCGGTAGGGATGGGTGTTACTTTGTTCTAGACTACGGGTGGGATAGATGACAACAATTTGCCAATCGGTAAATCGTTCTCGCTGACGATAAAAATACAAAAATGATTCGCCAAAAACCCGTTCATAGAGTCGTTCGTCTTTTTGAAATTGCACTTCGCAAAAATAGATCACCCCGCTACTATCATTATCGGGTGGCAGGAATACGCCATCGATCTCAAATTTGGGTTCTTTGACGGCTACGGAGTCAAAGCGGTATTCGGTGGCATTATCTGGTGGGTTTTCGAGTAAATCGAAGAGAAGGGAGGGAGATTGTTGGAAAAGCCGGTAAAATATCGAGTCTCGTTTCATGATGATCGGGATTGCACCATAGCTCTTTCCCGATCTTCCCATAAAACCCCCAAAAAAGAGAGAGGAAACCAGTGCCTCCTCTCCCTTGGGCATTATTTTCTCGCTTTGCGGACAGCACCCCTGATTTATTTCCCCTTTGACTCTTGCATGAGTGCCTGAGTGCCTCTCCTAACCAAGAAATTAATCAGCTTGATGACATTAAAGAAAGCCTTGATCCGAGTTTTGATGAAGTGCTTTGAGAAATCGCAGAAAAACAACGAAATCTAAAACCGTAATTTTCTGTTAGAATTGGCAGTAATTAAACACCACGCTTGTCGGAGCTATGGTTAACCTCACCTATAACAAAAATTGCCCTCTTCCCAGTGCCGAAGAATTACCCTCTTCCGATGAAACTCCAGTGGACAATCAGTTACAGAATGATCTTCCCAATCTGCTGCTAAATTTATTAGCCTTAATTTGGTCTGGTCGAGATGATTGGTATTTTGGGGTAGATATGGCTGTTTATTACAACCCAGACGAACCAGCTTTTGTCCCCGATGGTTTCTTAGCAGTTGGAGTTAACCATGATACGGGAGAAAGAGGTCGGTTAAGCTATATTTTGTGGGGAGAAAAGTATATCTTGCCGATTTTGTTTTTAGAGGTAATTTCCGAGAAATATAATAGTGAATATGAGGAGAAATTCTTAAATTACCAAAGCCTAGGGATTCTGTATTATGTAATCTACAATCCTTTCAGTGGCAGAAGGGGAAGATTTAAAAACCGACAAAGATTAGAAATATATAAATTAATCTCAGGGAAATATCAACTTCTAGAAAGTGAGAATAATCGAGTTTGGTTGCCAGAAATTGGCTTGGCACTAGGTTACGAGAAAGGAGAACATATTGCTTGGTATCGGGAATGGTTATACTGGTATGACCAGTCGGGAAATCGCTATCTAACGGCTGAGGAAAGAGCGAACCAAGCTGAGGCGATCGCTGCTCAAGAACGCTTGGCGAAACAAGAGGCTGAACAAAAAGCCATCCGGCTGGCTGAAAGGCTCAGAGCGCTTGGCATTAACCCCGATGAAGTGTAAGGTCTGACTTCTCCAAGGTATCAAAAAGCCCCGCCAAAAAAAGAGAGAGAAAACCCGCGTCTCCTCTCCCTGGGTCATTATTTTCTGCCTTTGCGGACAGCATCACGGTTATTGGCAAAATAGTTTGAGAAAATCGGTAGCGCGATAGATAGGAATTCCCTCGTAGGCGATCATATCTAACAGATCACTGTCCCCGGCGATGATGCAGTCTGCCTTTCCCGCAACAGCGAGGGAGAGAAATTTGTCGTCCTTCCGATCGCGGCAAGCGATGACAGACTCCGTGACGGTGACAGATTAGGAAATGCTAACATACCACTCGATATAATCCATGGCGCTGTCTTGTCGGATATATTCGCGAAATTTTTCCCTGTTTAGTACGGTGAATAGTTCGGCAACTGTATCATCGGAAATTAAGATAATGCCCTGTCTCGCCAAAAAAATCGAACATTCGCTCAAAATTTTCGTTCGGACGGATGCCGAAACTGACAAGAATATTGGTATCAACAACAACCCGCATCACAAATCATCTTTTAACGATGCCATGAGTGCGTCGTGTTCCGCAGCTGTCATGCCAAGAGTTGCGGCCTCGTGCTGTAATTTTCTGGCAATAATAGATAAGCTGGGACAACCTACCATAAGGCGGACAATTTCATCATCCGGTATAAGCGCCAGTGCTTCCCTAATTTCTTTGGCTGTGCCTTGGATTACTGTTGCTTGTGTAGTCATGATTTTTGCTCATTCTAGGGCTAATCCTAGCATAATTCACGACTGAGATGCTACCCATCGAAAAACCTCCCCCAAAAAAAGAGAGAGAAAACCTGCACCTCCTCTCCCTTGGGTCATTATTTTCTGCCTTTGCGGACAGCACTCCCTAGCATTAAGCCGCCCAGGGTGATAAGACCAAGAAGGCTAGAGGGTTCGGGAACAGGAGTCGCATCAAGTGTAACGTTATCGAAAACTAATTGTGTCCCCCCATTATTCGGACGGTCAATAGAGATGCGAATTCCCGCACCCTGATCGGCAATCCCCGCCAGATAAGAAGTGTTGAACGATAAGAACACACCTCTTGACGAAAAGGAACTCTGATTGAATGTAAAACTTGACAAAACGGTATTATTATCACTCCGGCGAAGCGAAATTGTACTGTTCGGCAAGGTCAAGTTGCCCGGTTCATCTAGACGAATACCCGCGAATAAATTGAGCGTGTATCGAGTTCCGGCTTGATAAGTGGCGGCTACGTCTTGATAGATCGATCCACCATTGAAAGCAATAAGACCCGCCTGCGAACCGTCGGGTACTCCGCTTGGAAATTGGGTCGCATTGAATGGCTGAACCCCCGCATTGCCACTACTCACAGTCCAACCGGTAATAACTGGTGAAAAATTAGGGGTTGATGGTGTCTCGAAGGAAAAATTATTGACAGTCACGCTTGCAGCTTGTGCTGCACTAGCCGTTACCAGAGTCGCCAGGGCAACTCCAGAGACAATGCCGAGTTGTTTTATTTTCATGAAAAGAAAAGGGTTAATGGTAGATGATTTGAGTGCTTGCGACATTTAGATTTGGGTTAAGCGATCGGGCAACCCAAAACAATGACAAGCGAATGGTCAAAGGTAAATTACACACTTCCCCCCCCACATTGTATTAAAAGCTACAATTTAATAAATATTTAGGGCTTGCTGAAAAAGTAAGGGGGCAGCAGGAGAAAGATAATTGATTATTCAAGCCGATTGAGAAGATAAGTTTTTGTTGAGATAATTCAGAGAAAATATAACTTTTATTAATAGCAAAGGGGAGAAAACAGG
>NZ_JAPZSS010000179.1:0-7643 GCF_027532015.1 Microcystis sp. LE19-131.1A
TAGGGTCTGCTGAAAAAGTACGGGCGAAGCATTCGGGCAATAACCTATCGGTGAAACCGTAGATTTTCTATCCGAATGCTTCGCCCCTACAGGACACGGGCCGATGAAGACGCAAGGTTTTGAACGAAGATTCTCTCAAAATCTTGCACCTGTGAGAGCAAAACAGAACCCTAAAACTCTTACCTCGTCTATATTTCACATTTATTCAGCAAGCCCTATCTACCAATCTATCTGAACAGGATATTTTGCTAATATTGAATCATGGCTAATCAGTCTAGCATTTTCAAGATTAGCTTGAGCAACTAACAAGCGGTCAAATGGATCTTTATGGATGTTAGGTAAAGTATTTAAAGCTAAAACATGGCTGACTGTAATTGATAAAAGGCCAATTTGGTTAGTTTCCTGCTGAGTATTAATCATTTCTGCTAAAGGTATCTTGAGTGATAGTTTACCTAGTTGTAGTTTGATTTGCATTTCCCAAATACTTGTAATACTAAGTAATAGCGTATTACTAGGATCTATACACAGTTCTAAAGCTCTTTGAGAGAGTTTTTCTGGTTCGCTATCCCACCAAATAAATGTATGGGTATCTAAAAGAAATTTCATGATTCACCTGTCCAAAATTCTTCAGGAAGTGGCTCATCAAAATCTTCGCTAGTCCCAATTTTTCCAGCGTGTAGTCCTGGTTGTCGTAACTTAGGAGAAGGAGTTTCAGACGTTGTTTTTTCAGTATCTCCCCAAGGAATTAGACGAGCTACAGGCTTGTTTCCTTCGGTTATAATAATTTCAGTATCTACCTTTATTAAGGCAAGTAGTTCTTGTAAAGTTAACTGTACTTGATTGAGATCAATAGTTTTGTTTGACATGAATAATTTTCTCTCTTTATTTACTTCACAAAATAAAACAGGATTCAGTGATAACTGCCTCACAAGTTAATAAAGGGTTGGCAACTTTTTCCCATTGCTGAATTGCCCAATTGTGATAATTATCACTCCGGTATGTCTTGGAATCGCAGATCTTTTATTTAATTGGGGGTTAAACCACCAAGAATGGCTAGGACTTGCTGAAAAAGTACGGGCGAAGCATTCGGGCAATAACTTATCGCTGAAACCGTAGATTTCCTATCCGAATGCTTCGCCCCTACAGGACGTGATCGATAAACTGTTTGCGTTTCATACAACAATTTTCTCTTCTTGGTAGTTTCCCCTAGTAGCGGAAATTGCTTCCTGTTTATTCAATTCTAATGCTTCACTAAGAGTAATTTTTAGGCTTTCTAATAACTGATCACGAGATGCTTCTTGACAGTTAACTCCCGGAATTTCTTCTATCCAACCAATCCACCAATCTCCGTCTGGCTGAATGATAGCTGTGTAGGTGTTAGTCATAGAATATCTCCTTAGCTAAAATACAAATATATATTATTATACTCGATTTAGGAAACTCTGAAACCGCTCATCTCCCCGAATCTGCTCAAAATCCTTATCTGTTTTCGCCATATCTTGATATTCGACATCAAGATTGATGGCGCGTTGTAAGTTTTCGATAGCTAATTCCACATTATTTTGTAAGCCATAACAGCAAGCTTTATTGTAGTAAGCATCAGCATCATTTGAATTAATTTTAATAGCTCGATCGTAGGATGCGATCGCTTCTTCATACCTTCCTAAGTTATATAACGCATTCCCTCGGTTGTTCCAAGCTTCATCCTTATCGGGTTTAATTTCTAAAGCTTGATCCCAGGATGCGATCGCTTCTTCATACCTTCCTAAGTTACCTAACGCAATCCCTCGGTTGTTCCAAGCTTCATGGTAATCGGGTTTAATTTCTAAAGCTCGATCCCAGGATGCGATCGCTTCTTCATACCTTCCTAAATTAACTAACGCAACCCCTCGGTTGTTCCAAGCATCAGGGTAATCGGATTTAATTTCTAAAGCTCGATCCCAGGATGCGATCGCTTCTTCATACCTTCCTAAGTCATCTAACGCACTCCCTCGGTTGTACCAAGCTTGATGGTAATCGGGTTTAAATTCTAAAGCTTGATCGTAGGATGCGATCGCGCCGATAAAATCCCCATTCATGTATTTCTGGTTTCCTTGCTCAAACCAGAATTCGGCATCCTGAACAATCGGGATATTATTAGCAGTGGATAGTCTTTGAGTTGTTGAAGTTTTCCCTTGATTCAAAAGTTGATAGAATTTTTGGACTTCCGTTAAATCCGTCTCCTTTGGGCCTAGATTTTCCCCCTCCACACCGGAAACATCCCTCACCGCGTCGCGTAACTGGAGGCTAATCCGTTGGGACACTTCCCCCAGATTTCCCGTCATCACCTTGCCTAAAGCCGCCAGATCCCGCCCTAAAGTTTGATAATCTTCCGGATACCGTAGCCATTCCTCGCTTTTGACCTCTAACCAGTGCGCCAGCTTTTTATCGTTACAATGGCGACTGTATAGCCATCCCCGTAACCCACCGGTGGTGGTTCCCGCTGCCACCTGCTCGAATAAACCCATCAATATCCCTTCATATTCGCCATCGCTGGGTTCTGGAGGGGATTTTTGGACTTTTTCGGGGTTAACTGCCTTCGGACTGCCTATAAAGAGGGATTTTAGCCAATTCCAGAGCTTTTTTAGTAAGGATATCATCCAAGAAAGGGGGAAAGGAAGATAAGGAAATTATATCTCTACTGGCGAAAGTCGTCCCTCTACCGGTTCAAATTCGTCCTCTAATAGCCAATTTTCCGCTTCCTCGTAACTCGCACGGCTCTCTTCTTCTTTGTCTGATCAGTTTAACTGAATGTAGTGATCGATCTTTGTGTCCTTTGTGCCTCTGTGGTTCCTTCCACTCTTCTTTGTCTGATCAGTTTAACTGAATGTAGTGATCGATCTTTGTGTCCTTTGTGCCTCTGTGGTTCCTTCCACTCCCTCGCCAGCAGGACTGTATCTTAGAATACATTTTAACCAGCAAACCTAAGAGAGCCTTCGCACCGGTGAATACCACATAGGGGTTTTCTGCATCGATCCAATTTTTTCTAGAATGGGGAGAAAAGTAATTGCCATCGATCCATGATTCAGAGTATCTCGTCCTCTTGGTTGTCTGAGTATTCCTCGGCAGTTGCCGCAGGAATTTGCGCTATTTTAGTCTTTTTTGGTTGGTTATGCCTACACCTTAATCTGATCGGCCCGGCTTTTATCCTACTAGCGATCGCATATCTGGTGGGGGGATACGAGAGTACCCAAGCAGGATTAACGACTTTATGGGAGGAAAAAGAACTAGATGTGGACCTGTTAATGATTGTAGCGGCCTTGGGGGCGGCGATTTTGGGACTCTGGGATAGTAATTACTATCTCATCATCGATGGAGCCGTTTTAATCCTGATTTTCGCTATTAGTGGTGCTTTAGAACAGATTGCCATGGCAAAAACCGATCGCAATATTCGTTCTCTCATGGCCATGACTCCCGATACTGCTAGATTAATCACGGGAGACAGGGAAAAAGAGGTTCCTATCAAGCAATTACGGATCGGTGACACAGTTTTGGTCAAACCGGGTGAATTAATCCCCATTGACGGCATTATTATGGAGGGAAACAGTCCCATTAATCAAGCGCCAATTACTGGAGAATCGCTTCCCGTGGATAAAACCATCGGTGAAGAAGTCTTTGCGGGAACTCTCAACGGTGCAGGAGTGCTACGTTTAAAGGTGGAAACTCCCCCCGAAAGTCGCTTAATTGAGAGGGTGATTCGTTTGGTAGAAAAAGCGCAAAATGAATCCCCTCCCTCCCAACAGTTTATCGAAGGTTTCGAGCGGGGTTATGCGAAAATTATCGTGATTTTGGGCTTAATTTTCGGGATTTTACCGCCTTTTTTCTGGGGTTGGACCTGGGAAACCACTATCTATCGGGCTTTAATTTTTCTCGTGGTGGCTTCTCCCTGTGCTTTAATGGCCTCGATTATGCCAGCTTTGTTATCGGGTATCGCTAACGGGGCAAAACAGGGGATTTTATTCAAAAATGGCGCAAGATTGGAGATGATCGGCCGCATACGAGCGATCGCTTTTGATAAAACCGGCACTCTCACCCTTGGTAAGTTGCAAGTGGTGGAAATTATCCCTATCCATGCAGTCAGTGAAAATGAGGTGTTAGCGGTGGCTGCATCCCTAGAATCCTGTTCCGAACATCCCATCGGATCCGCTATTACCGCCACAGCCAGGGAACGTGGTATAAATTTCTTCAGTGCTAATCAGGTGCAAGCGGTATCGGGACGGGGTATCACGGGAAAAATTGCCGATAAGTCGGTATCTGTGGGCAATTTTGCCTATATTCGTGACCATATTTCCGATCTTGACCAGAATATCCTAGCTATCCGCGAACGTTTACAAAAAGAAGGCAGAACCCTCGTCTGGGTAGTACAAGAGAATCAGATAATCGGTGCGATCGCTGTGGCCGATACCCTGCGGGAATCGGCAGTTAATCTGGTGAAGCAGCTAAAAAAGATCGGTATCGAACATATCGTTTTAATTACGGGTGATAATCAACAAAGTGCCGATAAAGTCGCTGAAAAACTCGGTATTGAGGAAGTTTACGCTGATTTACTGCCCGAAGATAAGTTAACCGTGATCAAAAATCTGCAAGAAAAATATCACACTGTCGCTATGGTAGGAGATGGCATTAATGACGCGCCCGCTTTAGCTATGGCTAATGTGGGGATTGCCATGGGAAAAGCTGGTAGTGATGTGGCCTTGGAAACGGCCGATATTATCCTTATGTCCGATAATTTAGCCAAAATTCCCAGCGCGATTAACCTCGGTCGTCGTGCCAATCGCATCGTTAAACAGAATATCACTTTCGCCCTCGCGTTTATCGGCATATTGCTAATAGCCAATTTTGCCGGTGATATAACTTTACCTCTAGGTGTCATCGGTCATGAAGGATCGACGGTATTAGTGACTCTAAGCGGTTTAAGATTGTTCAAATAGGGATAAAAATACAGAGAACTATGGGCGAAATCCAGGCAATCCGAGGCACAAAAGATATTTTACCGGCGGAGATCGGTTACTGGCAGTGGTTAGAGGAAACTGCCAGCAGAATTTTAGGGACTGCGCTGTATCAAGAGATACGAACTCCCATTTTTGAACAGACGCAACTTTTTGAACGGGGTATCGGGGAAGCGACGGACGTGGTGGGTAAAGAAATGTACACTTTCTTTGATCGCGGTCAACGTTCCCTGACTTTGCGACCGGAGGGAACGGCTGGGGTCGTTCGCGCCTATATTGAACACAAATTACAGGCCGCCGGAGGAGTACAAAGACTCTGGTATAAGGGGCCGATGTTTCGTTATGAACGTCCGCAAGCGGGTAGGCAGCGACAGTTTCATCAAATCGGGGTCGAATTGTTGGGAAGTAATGACCCTAGGGCGGATGTGGAAGTAATTACCCTTGCCAGCGAGATATTAAAAGCTGTGGGGCTAGAAAACCTAAAATTAGATATTAATTCCCTGGGAAATGCCCAAGATAGGCAAAATTATCGTCAGGCCCTGCTAGATTATTTGACTCCCTACAAAGCTGATTTAGACGCGGATTCTCAACAGAGATTAGAAAAAAATCCCCTGCGAATTTTGGATAGTAAGGACGAGAAAACCAAGATTATCTGTGAGAATGCCCCCAGTATTCTTGAACATCTCGGTAGTGATTCTCAAAAGCATTTTGAACGGGTGCAATCTTTACTAACCGATTTGGGAGTTATCTATAATCTTAATCCCTGTTTAGTGCGTGGATTGGACTATTACACCCATACGGCCTTTGAAATTCAGTCCGATGATTTAGGCGCTCAAGCTACGGTTTGCGGTGGTGGTCGTTATGATGGTTTAATAGCTCAATTAGGCGGTCCAGACACGCCGGCAGTGGGTTGGGCGATCGGTTTAGAACGTCTGATTATATTATTACAACAAAAGCAATCTTTATCTTTTTTGGTTCCCGATTTTTATCTCGTCTCCAAAGGAGAAAAAGCTGAGGCCCGCAGTGTGGTGTTAGCGCAACAATTACGCGGATTGGGGTTTAGCGTCGAGTTAGACTTGAGTGGCAGCGCTTTCGGGAAACAATTTAAACGGGCCGATCGAGCTAAGGCCGTGGGCTGTATAATTTTGGGGGATGCTGAGGCTGAAAATGGCACGGTACAACTGAAATGGATGGCCACCCAAGAACAAATTAGTCTAACCCAAGCGGATTTACTGACACAAGCAGGGGAATTAAAAGCGCAAATCTCCCGGCACAAATCCTAAGTTTTAGCGTCATGGCCAAACATTAGGCTCTCTTATTCTTTGTGTCCTTTGTGGTTAGTTCCACTCGCTGGGTGCATCTCATTTTTGTAAATCTACTAAGTTGGGATTTTTACGGGGAAACCCTCTGCTAAAATCGGACGTTGTTTCTGATTTTATCACTCAATCCAGGCTTTTGGGGGGTAGAACCCCCCAAACCCCCCGTTGGGGGCGTGGCGCCGCCCCCAAACCCCCCGCGCATTAGTTTTTCGGTGGGATGCTTACACGCAGCTGCTGATACATTTGTCATCATCTAAGAGTCACTGATAATTGCTGATTGTCGGTATTCCTGCAAATGTGAGATGCAGCCCACTCGCTCGCTGGCGAGACTGTATCCTAGAATACATTTTACCCACCAAACCTAAGAGGCCAAACATCAGTCCTAGGCTAAGATTATGGAATTTATACTGCAAAAACAAGGGGAGAATCACGGACACACAATTTCTAATAATTCTCTAGAAATTGTCTCGGGAAACTATCGTCTCTTGGCCCGTCTGGATTCTCCTTTTGCTCATATTGAAGTGCGTATCGATTACGAATCTCCCGAAAGTAGCGAACGATATACCCATTATTATCGATCGGATGCCGGGGGTTGGCTAGAAATTTTTTCCTATCGAGATTTAGGAATAGGTAGCTGGAAAATTCGCTGTTATGGGGATATTCTGGCCGAATTAGGGGGGCAAGGTTGGCAAGAAATGTTAACTTTAATTGTTACTCCTGTTAAGATCAATTATCTGGCTCAATTAGAACAGTTAATTAAAACCGAAATTGAACCTTTATTAGCACGAGAATACTCTCTGGAGATGGTAAAATTAGAACTGGCCGATTTAACCAATAATTCCGCCTTTGTTTTTGATTTATGCCTACCAGAGGAAACAATGACTGCTGGGGAAGGGGTAACTCTAGAACTGCCGGAACCTGCTAATATGAAAAAGAGCCTTCAAAGTTTATCTAATCGCAATTCTGCACCCCTCCCCCCGAAAATATCCGGTTCTAATTCTCGCCGAAAATCACCGCAACTGCCCCCAATTCCTAAAAATAAATAACCTTTCGCAATTCTGCACCCCTACCTCCGAAAATATCTGGTTCTAATTATCTCAGGGACTTTTTCCCTGAAAATTAGATAATTGACCAGATGAAAATCGGTAAAACCCTACACCCTACACCCAGAAAAAACTTTTTCAGCAAACCCTATGTAGGGTCTGCTGAAAAAGTACGGGCGAAGCATTCGGATAGAAAATCTACGGTTTCACCGATAGGTTATTGTCCGAATGCTTCGCCCCTACAGGACGCGGGCCGATGAAGACGCAAGGTTTTGAACGACGATTCTCTCAAA
>NZ_JAPZSS010000127.1:0-2454 GCF_027532015.1 Microcystis sp. LE19-131.1A
ACACTCCTAAGGTGGTATGAACTTTGAGACCAAAGGATTTTTTATAATCTAGATAACCCATTCCTTTTTTGGCTTTTTGCGTCGTAAAGTCTAAACTTGTTGTGTCTTGCACTGCCAAAACTATTGGATGTTCTTTGATTCAGCAATTCTCATTTTGAAACGATTTTGCGTTGTTTCAGCGATATAGAGATTCGTTAAGAATTATTAACCCCTCTATGTGCAAGGGTTTTAATGTCATGAAACCTTAAAATGAGAATTGCTGATTTAAAACAGTGCTTGGCTCCTTTGTTATTTGAGGATGAAGAAATTGATGATGGTTCTCTGAATGTGATTAAAGCGAGTCGCAGTGAATCCGCTCAGTCTAAAGAGAGAAAAAAACGGAATCAAGAGGACTTTCCTGTGCATAGCTTTCGGACTTTGTTGGAAGACTTGGGGACGATTTGCTTGAATACAGTGGAATGTACGATTAGGGAGGGAAGTTATCGTTTTTCTAAGATAACTCGACCGACTAAACTGCAACAAAAAGCGTTAGATTTATTGGGAGTTTCCCTGATTTGTACCCAGTAACGGGGTGCTGTAAATTCTCTTAATCCCTCCTACAGCACAGGTTATGGCCTTTTGTCAACGGGGAAGTCCAGTTATAACGGGTGGCATCAGAGCGAATCCAATTGTTAATTTGTGCAATATCGCTTTCGGAAATTGAACCATCGGCAGCGAGATTGTAGGTGGTAATCGCTGTTTTTAATAAATCATTCAGTCCATTGGCAGCATCAGCACCGCCAGCGATTTGTTGCCAAGGTGTATTTTGCGCTAAACCCTGATCAGCAATAATTAATTCCGTAATCTGATCAAGTCCGGTATTAGTTGTGGCCCGATCTGTATAAAATTGAGTTAGCCAATCCGCCACCTGAGCAACCGTGGCATTTGCGTTCCCATCTTCATTGAGAAAAGCACCATTTTCAATTGGGAAACCAATGTGATAAATGCCATCAAAAACCGTATCAACTAAATTCTGATTGCGATACTGTTGAGTCGCTCCGTCATTTTGGACTAAATGAAACCCTGTTTCTGTTGTACCGTCGTCATCACCGTGGAGAGCAGTAAATTCTGCTAAACGGTTAGCACGAATCCAGGCATTAATCGCGATTACGTCACTGACAGTAAAAATGCCGTTAATAGCAACTCCAGTCGCTTGTTTGGCTTCTAAGATTAACTGATTTAATCCATTAGCTGCCGTCATTCCACCCGTAATATTTGTGCCGAGATTAGCACCAGCAAGTCCTGGATCTCTGCCAATTCTTTCAACCGTTTGATCTAGTCCCGTTCCGGTTGTTCCGATTGGGTAATTCTGCACCATCGAATAAGATTTGCTTGCCATAATTTTTAACTATAAAAAATAAGGTAGTTAGTAAAATAGCAACAATTGTTAGACAAGTAACGACAAAACCGCACTAAGGCAGGTTTATCCTCAATCCAATTAGCAAAACCCCGTTATCATCAGGTCCCACTGAAGTGGCCACTACGAACCAGAAGGCTTGTAAACTGCATTGGATCAGGGGGATTTGGTGTTACCCTGACAATTGCGGCTCTATATCCTCACCCATACCCGAAGTCGATCCCAACGATTGGACAGTCTCAGATGGTCAATAAGTTCTAACCGATTGTCTTGCCTCTGCTCAGACTATCGAACGAGGCTTTCCGACCTTGATAGTCCTGAGTCGGCGTTTGATAATCTAACCTTTGATGGAATCTTAGCTTATTGTAGCACTTTTTACAGATATATGGCCTGCGATGCTTTTTCTCTCTTAGCGTTGCTCAAACAAAAATACCTGATCTTGCGCGTAACTGAATTTAAACCCAGGCGATCGCTGCAAGCCTCCGATCAGATGGCTGACAACCGACTCGGTGCTATCTACTTTCACCAACTGGAGGTTGGGACGGTGGGTCAGGTGAGGAGCAATTTGGGAAGTCGTCAGGACAATTTCCAGGCTATCAAAGACAACTAATATAAAATAACTTTACATTTTTTTTATCACTTTTGGAAAATGCTATGCTCGTAGATGGGAAAAAAGAGCTAAAAATCTCCATTGATACCAATTGGATGGCCGATTCAAGTCTGAATTGCATCACTGTCTGATCTACCTTTATAGAATACCTCATTGGGGGTCTGATAGTCAAGACATTTTCGAGGACGATTGTTAATCAAGTTTACGGCTCTTTCCACCTCCTCTGGCTTAACGATTTTAAAATTCGTCCCCTTGGGGAAAAATTGTCTTAATAGTCCCTTGGTATGCTCGTTTAATCCCCTCTCCTACGAATGATAAGGAGTAGCAAAATAAAAATCTGCTCCTAGTTTCTGACTCAACTCTTGATGTCCACAAAATTCTTTAACCTTGTCACAAGTAAAGGTTTTTTTTTGTCAGGGTGAATCTCTTGGAAAAGTTTTTCTGTGAC
>NZ_JAPZSS010000116.1:0-1013 GCF_027532015.1 Microcystis sp. LE19-131.1A
TAATTATTTTTGGTTCGATCCTAATACCTTAGAATGGCAAGGATTTAGACTAATTGAGGGACAATATCAAGCTATTTCTGCTAATGAGCAGGGTTATCTATGGAGTGAAGAGTTAGGATTATATTTAGGCATATTTGACCGGAAACTGCGTTATTTTACCGTCGATGGTCAATTGGTTCCCACTCCCCAAGAAGCTGAATTACAGCAAAGACAAGCAAAGGAACAGATTCTTTTAGAAAAAGAACAGGAACGACAGGCAAAAGAACAAGCTCTTTTAGAAAAAGAACAGGAACGACAGGCAAAGGAACAGATTCTTTTAGAAAAGGAACAGATTCTTTCGGAAAAGGAACAGGAAAGACAGGCAAAAGAACAGGCTCTTTTAGAAAAAGAACAAGAACGACAAGCTAAGGAAAAATTAGCGGCAAAATTACGAGAATTAGGCATCAACCCCCAGACAATTTAGCTGGTTAAAATTCCCCATCCCTAATTCCTAATTCCTAATTTCTAATTGATAATTTCTCATAGCTGTTATAATTAGATCAATGTCCCAGCCGGGGAAAAACTATGACAACTCTCGACATTTTACCAGAAGTTACCTGTCCCCCCACGGATTTATGGAGTGATGAACCACCCTTGGAAAGTGATTTACACCTGCAACAAATCATAATTCTACTCAGTTGTCTAGAATTATTATGGCAAGAGAAAAACGATTACTACGCTTCCGGTAATCTGACTATCTACTATAACGAAGAACAACTAAAAAAGCGCGATTTCTGTGGTCCAGATTTTTTTGTGGTTTTAGATACAGAAAAACGTCCCCGCAAAAGTTGGGTGGTTTGGGGAGAACAGGGAAAATATCCCAATGTAATCGTCGAGATTCTCTCCGATTCCACGGCCAATATTGACCGAACTAAAAAGAAAATTCTCTATCAAAACACTTTTCGCACTCCTAATTATTTTTGGTTCGATCCTAATACCTTAGAATGGCAAGGATTTAGACTAATTGAGGGACA
>NZ_JAPZSS010000104.1:0-1238 GCF_027532015.1 Microcystis sp. LE19-131.1A
CATGATATCAGCCAGACTTGGAAACTATCTCATCAAATTAGTCCCCCCATAGAACCTCCTTGAGCCATCTTGCACACTTTTCTCTTTTTGTCAAATTTTATGTTAAGAAAGATGTGACTAATGGATAGCTTAATAAGGGGGATATCTGAACAATTTTTAACCCCCACCCACTTAGAAAGAAAAGATAAATATCCAAAAGGAGAAAATTGATGATTGCCACTACTGACAATAACTCCAATCAACCACTGGCTAGTTTGCGGGAAATACAAGAACTTGCCATCGCAATTACCGCCAAAAGCCTCAATCCCGCCATGCTAACGATTGATTTCCTCAAATATTCGGGAATAGTTCCCCCCGACTGGGAATTAAATGCCCAGCCGGTACTCAATCCTAATTACGCTCAAGTTAATTTTCAAAATGGTATCAGCATCGTCGCCCAACCCCGGACAATTACCTTTGTGGAGATAATTAACTCTCCCGATAGCCTGAAACTGAAACTGCCAGAAATTGTCGGTTTATATCTAGATAAACTCCCTTTAGCCGAATATCAAGCCCTGAATATCGCCCCAAAAAGTATTGTTCCTCTCCCTAGTAGCCCCGATGCCGCTAAAAAATACATCACCGAAACTCTTCTGGCCCCCGGTCCCTGGCTCAATTTCGGTATAGCCCCTCTACAAGCCGGCATAAATCTACTTTATCAGTTAGAAACCTCTCAGCTATCCGTGGCGATTAACGAGGCAAAATTGCAATTACCCGATGGCCAAACCTTAGCGGCGCTATTATTTGCCGGTAACTTTAACTATAATCTGGCCGAGGGCAGCGATCGATTAAATCTGCTCAAACAATATCTGGGACAATGGCAAAAAGATCTAGAGATTTTCCGAGAATTAGTCACTCAACGCTTTCTGGAAAGACAAGTCCCAGTTTTCCCCTCTAATATCAATCTGCCCCTAGGACCCCAAGGTGGACTGTAATCAGTAGTCAGTCAATATTTACCGATAACCTAAAACACATCCACCCCCGCAAACCCTTGTATTTTGGCATTAGCGGCTTCCCCACAGCTGCGCGGGGTGGGGAATAATTTCCCCGGGTTAGCCAAACCTTTGGGATTAAAGCAATCCCGCACATAGCCCATAGTTTCTAAGTCAATCTCGTTGAACATAGCGGGCATATAACAATTTTTATCGATGCCGATACCATGTTCGCCCGATAAACTGCCCCCAACCCGCACACAAAGT
>NZ_JAPZSS010000165.1:0-12720 GCF_027532015.1 Microcystis sp. LE19-131.1A
TTGGGCAGTCTTAGAGAACTATTGGAATGGGGCAATTTTAGATTCAATTGATGCGGCTCTTAATTGGGCTTCTAACATGACTTGGAAGGGGATAAAACCTCTAGTGCATTTGGTAGAAGGAACTTATGAAAAAGGGGTGAAAGTTTTGGCTAAAGAACTAGAACAATTGCAACCTTTCTGGCAACGTTCTGAAACTTTGCCCAAATGGGATGTGACGGTTCTGCCCTCCTAGCTGGCATCTTATTTTTACGCAAGTCCCTTGGCCTCTACCGACAATTCTATCGGTTTACCTCCCAGGCGATCGCCCAGAAACCCTAACAACTTTTTCCCATTAGCGGGGTTAACTTCGGTCATTAACATTCCTCCCAAAAAACCGCCCAACGACTTATTACCTTCAGGGGGATTGGGATCAAGAATGCGTTTAACCGATTCAACTTCATCTGCCTGTTGTAGTTCTGTTAGTAATACTTGGGCCTGTTCGTCGCGTTCTTCAGGCTCCAGGTTAGGATCGTTAAAAGCGATCAGCAATTTAATCGTAGATTTGTTACTCATAGGAAGTTGAGTTGAAATAATATAGGATAATACTAATCTTACTGAATTATGCAAATTTTACCATATACCATCTGAAATCTAAATGAGTGATCCCATTTTCATACTAACCCTTGCCGAGTGCCGATTTCTTATTTCTTGGGAGCATCTCATTTATGCAAGTGAGTAATTATACTTGTCCCTAAAACTGGTTTCTCGCAAGGCTTTCAAAATAGCTTGACATAAAACCTGATTTAGGGGTTACAAAGGTGAGATGCTCCCGGTTTTAACCTTGTACAGGTTAGAGGGTTATGATTCTTTAACAAAGGGAATTGACCACAATCAGCACAGCATCTCCCAATTATTGTCTTTAGGTCGCTAAAATTTCGTTTCTCGCCGTATTTCTCCTTTTTTCTTGAGAATGAAATAGCCCTACCCTTATTAAGGGGGGATAAAATTATGGGTGTATATCGTTAGCAAAGAGACAAACAAAGAGAGGCTATAGACTAATAAAAAATATGTCCCTTTTTGACAGAAAATATCTGGGAAGATTGCAACCAGCGAGACTCAAAAGAACTGAGATGAGTGGTGGTAATTAAGGTTTGAAAACGGTCTTCGATCGCATCTAATAATTGATTTTGTCGTTCGATATCTAATTCCGCTAAAACATCATCGAGGAGTAGTAGGGGAGGTTCCCCGATAATCTGCTCTAGTAACTGTAATTCCGCTAATTTCAAGGCTAAAACTAAGGTTCTTTGTTGTCCTTGGGAACCGTAGGATTTAGCGGGGTTTTGGTTAATTAAAAAATCCACTTCATCCCGGTGGGGACCGACTACCGATGTCCCTAGCTGTTTCTCGGCCAAACGACGGGTTTCAATTTTATCTAAAAAAGCCGTTTGTACCCCATTGACATCATCTTCTACCCAAGGCACATTGGGAATATATTGTAATTCTAGATATTCAGTTTTTCCGCTAATACTTTCGTGCCATTTTTGAGCTAAAGGAATTAATCTTTGCAGGACTCGCGCCCTTCTTCTCGTAACTCTTGAACCAGTTTCTGCTAATTGTAAATCCCAGAGTTTTAGTTGGGATAAATCCGCATAAACTTTTCCCTCTAATTCCTGTTTACGAATCTCTTTTAAAAGAGCGTTCCTTTGTCGTAAAACCTGATTATATTGCTGTAAAATATGAACGTATAGGGGTTCTAATTGAATTAATAAAGTATCTAACCAATCTCGGCGAGCTTCCGGACCACCGCGCACTAAATCCAGATCGAGACTAGAAAATTGTACCGCATTAATCACGCCCAAAAAATCGAGATGACGGCGCAGGGGTTGACGGTCACGGATCACGGTGCGACGACCGGAAGAACGGAGAATTAAACTTAATTCTGATGCTCCATAAAGACGATTAACCCTAGCAAAAATTCTCGCCTCCGAGTCCGATTCTAGCACTAGATCCCGATCCTTGCTGACTCGATGGCTCTTGAGAGTGGCCAAAAGTTCGATCGCTTCTAGTAAATTGGATTTTCCCTGAGCATTATTGCCCAATAATATTGTTTTTTTGGACTCGAATTTTAGCAACTGTTCGGCATAATTTCTAAAACTGTGAAGGTGCAGGTGTTCGAGATACATTGCAAGTTGGGGGTTAAGTATTGGGGGTGGGAGAGTGGGGAGAAAACAACTGATAACTGATCACTGATAACTGATCACTGATAATGGCAGCGGCTGAGGGTTAAGTGAATTTGCTATAATTCTCCTTGACAATCAATATTTTATAGTAGCTTTTACCTTGAAGATTCCCTTTTTGCCTTTAAAACAGACTGAAAGTCTATCTAAACTCGCTTTGATTGCTATACTCGCTTTTGATGCTTCTGTGTCTCTCGCAGGACAATTTCCCGATGGCAGAGTATTTTTTGAGAGTTCTCCCACTCTGGTTAATTTCTTCGCTACTTTCCAATCCGTGCGTGCTTGGGGTGCAAAATACTATCTTACCATCGCTCTGCCGCCGTCTCTCGGGGCGCCCTTGGGCAAAGTAACTATACAACAGCAGCCTAATATTCAAACTATTGCTTTTCTTGTTGATCAAACTTTTGCTTTTCTTGGCGATCGCAATCAGCGAGGCGAAAAATTAACCCTAAAATCCACTACTTTTGACCCCAATACTCAGACGATTACGGTCATTTTTGATCCTCCTGTCCCCCCCAGTAATACCGTTTCCATCGGTCTGAAACCAGTACGAAATCCCGATTATGGTGGTGTTTATCAGTTTGGAATTACTGCTTATCCCCCCGGAGACAATTCTCCCGGATTAGCTCTAGGAGTCGGACGTTTAACAATTTACGATGCTGGCGATCGTTGGTAGGCCGTTCTGCGTCTAAAAACAGTAATCAGTGAGCAGTAAAAAGACAGTAGGAAACCTCAGTTCCCTGACTTCGTTGTTCATTTGAGGTCAGGGATTAAGCGTTTGCTTGACCCAAATTCGGAATTGTTTTAATGCCATTGCACTACCTATTTTTTGACTATTTTGTAGCGTTTCTGGAATTTTTTCTATTAGATTAAATTGAGAAAATAGTCGGCTTTGGGAAGATTCAACATATTCTGATCCTTGCAAAACATTGATTTCTAGTCTCTCTCCATTATATCGCCACAATTCAGGAACACCCAATCGCTCATAATTATTAAATCTGGTTCGCTTAGTAATATCAATCTCAATTGCTAAATCGGGAGGGGGATCAATCGCCAAATCAAGGCGCGTTTTTCCCCGAATAGCATGACAATTTTCGATATAAAAAGACTCATCTGGTTCTATTCCTTGATCCATTTGCTGATTTTTAAAGGTTGTCGATCCAGCGGGTTCATAGTCTAACTCTAATTCATCCAGAAGAACTTTAACCAAATCCCCGATTAAAACTTTGGTGTTTTCATGAATAAAAAGAGGAGTCATTGCTTCTAAAGTTCCTTGACTATAAGATAGACGAATTGACCGTCGATCTCCCAATTCGTCAAGAATTGTTTCATAATCTTGCCAAGTGAGTGAAGTTAACAACAGGCGATCGCCTGGGGTAACAGTTAGTTGTTTTAATGCTAATAACATCAGAATTTGTCGGCTCAGTTGTTATGATTGGGCGGTTTAGTCAGTATTTAACTTTTTTCTACCTTAGACTATATATAGCAGTTTTCATCAGAATGAGGCATGGGCAAGGGGCTTAAACTCTTGGTTGGCAAAACTTGTCGATACCTCAGCAACGTGAAAAGCTCTATATGCAAACTGAAAACTCAAATCTGATCACTGATCAAGGAGAACTTCCCACCTCACCCTTGAGATGACTGCCCTAACTTTCCCGTCTGAGTTTTAGAAAAATTTAACTTTATTCAATCCATGAACATCTGTTCAGATGTTATACTAAAGTCAGTAAAGAAGTTCAGAGGTAGTAACCATGATCGCTGTCACCATGATGAAATGTGCTTGTAAATCCTGTTTGTGTGTAGTATCGATCGCCGATGCCATCAAAGAAAACGATCAATACTACTGTTCCCAAGCTTGTGCCAATGGTCACGTTAACGAGAACGAGAAAGGCTGTGGACACCAGGGCTGTGGTTGCGTTTAAATTTAGTTATTGGGGAGAAGGGGACAAGTATCGGCATGGAAGATTTGATCGATACCTCCCTTTCTCAACTTTCCCTTAATAACCGATCAGGAAAAAATATGGCCCTAGAGAAAATAGCACCGGTTTGTGGGGAATCCCATCACCAAGAGGCGAAATTCCAGCACTTGCAGGGATTAGAAATCGAAAAAGCCCAAAAAATGGCCGAATTTTTCAGCCTTTTGGGGGATGCCAACCGCCTAAGAATTCTGTCGCTTTTAGCCAAACAAGAATTATGTGTTTGTGACTTAGCCGACGACTTAGGGATGAGTGAATCGGCCGTATCGCACCAGTTAAGAACCCTAAGAGCCTTAAGATTAGTTAAATACCAAAAACAGGGACGGAGAGTCTTTTATCGTCTTGCCGATCATCATGTTCTTGACCTTTATTACGCGGTCTCGGAACATTTAGAAGAGCCAGCGGACGAAGATTAAAACAGTCCCAAAGCGGGTAAAACAAACTGTAGGAGCAGAGAACCAATCCCCTGCACCATTTGGTCTAATTGAGCGTTGCCACCACCTTGTTCTCGCGGTTTTAGGGCGATTTCCATGCCTTTAATAAAATTCTCTGCCGCTTCGTAACCGGGGGTATTGCCTTGTCGTTCAAAGAGAGTCGAAGCCATTTGAGCGTCCTGGGCCGCTAGAGCATTTTGTCCCAGACGATAGTGAGCCATGGCCCGGGCCAGATAAGCTGGAGCATATTCCGAGTTAATTGTCAAGGCCTTATTAAAATTTTCTATAGCGGCGCTGGTGCGTCCCTGTTTTCCTTCCACCATCCCTAGACCGTAGAATAGTTCAGGAGTACCGGCACTACTGGGAATTCCCACCGCACCCTGCACGTATGCAGTGTCTAGTTTGGTGTTGTCAAGGTTAGCATTATTGAGATAAGCGCCTCTTAAATCCGCACCCGTCAAGATTGCCCCGCTTAAGTTCGCTCCAGTCAGATTAGCACCAAAGAAAGAAGCACCAGTTAAATTAGCACCACTCAGATCCGCTCCACTTAAATTAGCTTGACTAAGGTTGGCCCCGACGAGATTGGCCCCATTTAATTTTGCCCCAGTTAGATTCGATTGCACTAACCCCGAACCGCTCAGATCACATTGGGGACATTGTCGGGTGGATAATAATTGCTGTAGATGGTTTAAATCTTCCCCATAACCAACTAGGGACAAGTTCAGGGGAAGACTGAGGAGGAGGGTTAGGGCGATCGATTTGTACATAGTTTAAAAATAACTCTAGTTATTATTATTGATAATAACCATGCGATCGGGGCTAATCGCTGAACTAGATTCTGCTTGAGAAATCAGCCCTTGTCCACTAAAATAGGAGATTAGAGGCTCTTAAGGTCAGAAGAAGCGACAAAATCGAGATTTGTTACCTTTTCAACAGCAGGTTTTTTAGAGGAATTTTCCTATTTTATAATGACTACTCTACACGGTAATTGGCTGATTGGTTCGCAGGATAGTGTTTTTTTTCTTTGGGGTGAACAGTGGCAAGGGAAGGAATTAAGTGAAACAAAGGAAAATCATCCTTTTTGTCTAGAATCTGGGGCATTAGCCCAATTTATCCAGAAATTTTCTCCTCAGCTTGACCGCTATTCTCCAGAATCAATCAAGCTCAGTTTGCCTAGTTATTCCCCCCCAAGGAAAAAATATTTTTTACCGCTGCTGTCGGGGCAAATTCTCGAACCCACAGCTAAATCCTTGTCTTGGCAACCATGGCAGGTATCGGGATTAACTTTTTCTGCGGGGATGATAATACAGTTATGGGAGAAATTACCCCTAGCTAAGACCGAATTTATCGGCAATGATCTACGATTTTGGCTGTATTTGCACCGTTGGAGTTTAGATTTATTAGCAAGGGGGAAATTTTTAGCGGGAATAAATCAGGGTGAAAGTTGCTGGTATCCCCTGCTAGATAGTACCATCGATCGCACTCGTTTAGCTAAGTTTATCCAAACCATCCCCCCGGTTTGTCTTGCCTATCAAGAAAATAGCGAACCACAAACAATTATTCTCGATTGCTTAAAAAATATTGTCGATGCTCGTTTGCGACAAAAAATAGATAGTACTGTTAATATTTCCCCCTCATTGATGGTAAAACCCTGGCTACAATCTTTAAGCGGTGATCATCATGACATTGCTTTAGAAGCCAAGAATTTACAGCGTCTAGAAAATGCTTATAATAACTGGGTGTTTCCTATCCAAGAAAGTTTAGTTAATGGCAATAATCGCCAATTAATCGAGAATCAATACCGTGTCTGTTTATCTTTACAACCTCCCAGATTAGGGACAGCGTGGAAACTAACCTATTATTTACAAGCGTTAGATGATCCCGAATTTCTCATTAGTGCCAAGTTGATTTGGTTAGAGGGGAAAGAAAGTTATCATAGTTATCAAAGAGTTGTCAATAATCCCCAGGAAATTCTCTTAAAAGGATTAGGATTAGCATCGCGATTGTACGAACCGATTAGAATTAGTTTAGAGCAAAGACACCCGGAGGAATGTTCTCTTGATTCGATCGAAGTTTATCAGTTTATTCGCTCGATCGCTTGGCAATTGCAAGATCAGGGATTAGGGGTAATTTTACCAACGGGGTTAACTGCTGGTAGTAATGAACAAAGATTAGGAATTAAGATTGCTGCCAGTGTAACTCCCAAAAAAGGAGAAAGATTAAGTTTAACCAGTTTATTAAACTTTCAGCTTAAATTAGTGGTAGGGGAACAGGAAATATCGAAAAAAGATTTTGATAAGTTATTAGAGAAAAAATCGCCAGTGGTGGAAGTGGGGGGCAAATGGTTAATCCTACAACCTACGGATGTCAAAGCAGCTCAGGCAATTTTAAATAATACCATTACTCCCCTTAATCTCTCGGTAGAGGATGCCCTGCGCTTGAGTTCAGGAGATAATAATCTAATTGCTAAACTGCCGGTAGTTAATTTTCAAGCGGAGGGAGCATTAAAGGAATTAATTGATAATTTAAATAACAATCAAGGGATTCAATTAATCAACCCACCGCGGGAATTTCGGGGGGAATTACGTCCCTATCAAATCAAGGGAGTTAGTTGGTTAGCTTTCCTAGAAAAGTGGGGTTTAGGTGCTTGTTTAGCCGATGATATGGGTTTAGGAAAAACCCCGCAATTAATCGCTTTTTTACTAGCATTAAAAGAAGAGGATATGTTAGTTAATCCCGTGTTAGTGGTGGCTCCCACTTCCGTGGTTAATAACTGGGAACATGAGTTAAGAAAATTTGCTCCCACTCTGGCTGTTTTTGTGCATCATGGCGAAAAAAGATTAAAAGGTCAAGCTTTTGCTCAAGAGGTAAAAAATAAATCGGTTGTTATTACCAGTTATCCTTTAATCTATCGCGATCTGTCCACTTTGGAAGCAGTACAATGGCAAGGTTTAGTTTTAGATGAAGCTCAAAATATTAAAAATTCTACGGCTAAACAATCCCAAGCAGTGCGAAAAATACCCGCAGGATTTCGGATTGCCTTAACGGGAACTCCCGTAGAAAATCGCCTGACGGAATTATGGTCAATTTTGGATTTTCTCAATCCCAATTTTTTAGGAACTCAAGCCTTTTTTCAGCGTCGTTTTGCCCTTCCTATTGAAAAATACGGCGATCAAGAATCCCTGCATAATTTGCGTTCCCTTGTCCGTCCTTTTATTTTACGGAGATTAAAAACCGATAAAACTATTATCGAAGATTTACCAGAAAAACAGGAAATGAATATTTTTTGTGGTTTATCGAAAGAACAGGGACAACTTTATCAACAATTAGTCGAGAAAACCCTCCAGAAAATTGAAGAAACTCAAGGAATTCAGAAACATGGATTAATTTTAACCTTGCTAATGCAACTAAAACAAATTTGTAATCATCCGGGCCATTTTTTGAAAGAAAATAGTTTAGAAACCAGTCAAAGATCGGGAAAATTATTACGCTTAGAAGCCATGGTAGAGGAAGTGATAGCAGAAGGCGATCGAGCTTTAATTTTTACACAATTTGCTGAGTGGGGAAAACTCCTACAAACCCATCTCCAGAAAAAATTAGCCGAGGAAATATTATTTCTCTCCGGTTCTACCAAAACAAAAGATCGGGTAGAAATGATCGAGCGCTTTCAAAATGATCCCCAAGGACCAAAGATTTTTATTCTCTCCCTGAAAGCGGGGGGAACAGGATTAAATTTAACCCGCGCTAATCACGTTTTTCATATCGATCGTTGGTGGAATCCGGCCGTAGAAAATCAGGCCACTGATCGCGCTTTCCGCATCGGACAAAAACGTAATGTTCAGGTACATAAATTCATCTGTACGGGAACCCTAGAGGAACGCATTAATGAGATGATCGAAAGCAAGAAACAATTAGCGGAACAAACCGTAGATGCTGGGGAAAATTGGTTAACCGAATTAGATACCGATCGCCTACGAGATTTATTATTATTAGATCGATCGGCAATTATTGATGAAGAAGAAACCGATTAGAAGCGAACCACCTGATAAACCGTGGAACCATTCTCAAACAGAGGCCGATAGTAAATACCGCTGCAATTGTAATAAAGCGTATTGTCAGCCGTAATTGTGGTGCAGCCGTCTGGGATATAGGTGACAATTGCGCCGATTGGCGGGGCCACCACCGTGTAGGAACTGCCGCTAGGTTGAAGATAGATGCCGTCCGAGTAAATGTAGGAAGTAGAACCCACATAGACGGTATTGTAGTAGGGGGGGAGAGTAGCGATCGCTGAACCGATGACTAAGCCGGTGGTCAAACCCACCCAACCCCAACCCGGGGGGACGTAATAACCGCCACCGTACCAACCGCCACCACGCCAGTAACCGTTGCGATTATCGTCAATAAAGTTCTGACGGTTCTGTTGGCGATCGCTAACCTGCTGCTGCCGTTCCCCCTGTCTTTCGGTGCGTTCCCCTTGACGGGTATCGGTTCTTTCGGTGCGTTCGTTCTGCCGTTCCCCCTGTCTTTCGGTGCGTTCCCCTTGACGGGTTTGTTGACTGGTTTGCCGTTCCCCCTGTCTTTCCGTGCGTTCCCCTTGACGGTTTTGTTGACTGGTTTGCCGTTCCCCCTGTCTTCCAGAAAAATCTCTAGAGGGTTGGGAACGATTACTAAAATTCCCTCGGTTTTGCAGATCACTACTGCGGTTAACCCGTGGGGAAGCTCCACCACCGCCACCGCTACGACCACCGCCACCGCCACCGCGAGCGTCCACATAATCCGTGATCAGTAAACTTGTACCCAAAAGGAGGGCGGCAAGAACACATAAGTTTTGACATAAAGATCTTTTCATGGCCCGGACTCCTTGATTTTTTTATTCGCCTTGGCTGCTTATCTTCCCAGATTATTTTCTGCAAGCGTTCGACGGTTTCTGGTGCAAAAAAACGCTCTCCTGTTTCTACACAAACTCTGGCGGGAACATTTTATATAATAAATCTGGGTTGGGTTCGGATAGAGTAAGGCTTTTGATAAGAGACTTGCGCTTTGATAATCTACCTTTTGGGCGAACGCAGTTCGCCCCTACATTGTGGACAAAATCCCTTACTGTAGGGGCGCAAAGCTTGCGCCCTCCGATCGATCAGGTTTGCTGATCACTCTAAGTAGGGGGAGAGCCTTCGACAGCCTCCGCAGCTAAGGGACTTGCGCTTTGATAATATGCCATCTGGCTGGTCTGACTCTTCTACAGAGCGATTTTCTGGCTGGGATATTATTCCCACGCAAGTCCCTAATGTCCCGATTAGAAAAGAATCGGCTTAATTCTTCTGAGAACATCCTGGAGCAACCGTTCTGGACACTTGCCGATAAAGCTCGCTTTTCTCCCTCGGAAGTCCAACGATCGCAGCTGATCTACCATGATAACTCCTGTCACTGCCTCTCCATCTGGAATCTTGACGTAGAAAGGGTTCTGGCGTTGCGTATTGCTCACCGGACAGACAAAGGCAAAACCAATCTTGCGATTAAAATCAATATGGCTTACCACCAGTGCTGGACGATTACCCATTTGCTCATGCCCAATTTGTGGGTCGAAGCTCAACCGCAGGAAATCTCCACGTTCTGGAATGTATGTCACCAAATCTCCTCTCCCATTGGCCGTCCCCAATCCACTTCCGGCTCCGGTGATTCAACAACCTCAGCCAGTAGTTCTTCTAGACTTAACTCAGGCAAGGCTTGAATTAGCTCAATTACTAGCTTTCCGTTTTCCACAGAACATTCAACAACGTCATTGGGATTGAGGTTTAGTGCTTCCACCGCATACTTGGGAATCCGAATCGCTAAAGAATTACCCCAGCGTCGAATCTGCGACTTCATGATCCCACCTCGAATTCGTTAGATATTCAAAGTATATCAAAACGCTGATTTAGGGGAATACCGACAAGCGATCGCATTTTATGAACGGGGTTTACGGCGGGGATTGATTATCCCTAGTGGGTAGAAGTTCGATAGGGATCGACTCTGATCCCGGTTGGAAAGTGAAAGTATCGGCGGGTGTACTGGGATTAAAATTCCAGTCGGATAATATTGCCGTGTACTGGGGTGAACCGGGTAGAGTTTTATAGGTGATAATCGCTTTTCTCATTAGGGGGGTGGCATCCTGCGTGACCCAGATTTGATAATCGCGATCGCTACCGATCAGCAGCAGGTGATACATCGGTTCGCGGTTGACCATGTCGTTGCCGATAAAAATAATTTGCTTGACATCGGCCATTAGCTCTGCACAGGGATCGTTCGCTGCCAGATTTGACATGGGAATGCTGATCCCGTACTTTTGTTCTACTTGGTCTAAGGCTTCATCTAGAGTATTCGGTGCCGGTTTTGTAACGTATAGATCCCGTTCCAGATCCGCAAGGGTGAAGGTTTTACCATCGTAAAAAAAGCGGGTAACTCGTTCATCCCCAGTGTAGTCCGAGCGCAGGCGATTGGGTTTCTCTACCCAGATGTTTTGATAGGCACTGTACTGAACTTTCGCCCCAGAGTCGAGTACATCGTCATAGGTGACATCCATATTGACGGTGAACGCTCGCTGTTTGGTTAAATTAGCACAGAGTTGCTCAATCACCTGTTGCGCCGTTTTTGGGCGGATTTCCTGGGCCAGAGTGGGGATTTCCGCCAAGACTGCCGCAGCAGTGACCCAAGGCAAAAGCAAAGAAAGAATCGGGATAAAGCGACGCATAATCATCTAATATTCCCCCAGGGCGATGGATTGTTTTGGTTAACGACCATTGTGTAAACTGACTAAACGAGCGATAAAAACGGCGGGATAGAGAACTCCAGTCATTCCTTCTAAATTGGCTAGAACTCTAGCGATTTTACTGGTAGGAACTATATCACCGTAGCCAACCGTAGCCAGGGTAGTAAAGCTGAAATGAAGTAGATCCGCCTGGTTGACGGTTTTAGCGGCGGAGCTAAAGGAATCGGGTTCAAAAATCTGGACGATATTATAAGCGGATGCCCAGAAAAATCCCAAGAGAAAATAGACACAAATTCCCCCTTTGATGATATCAGATGTGACCTGTTCGGCGAGAATTAATTCTAGTAAAATCGAGTACACACATAAACTAACAAAAGCTAGAGAAATTAATGTACTAGATAGCTCGAACCAACGGTTGAAATCGCTATAAATAGGGATAATCGTGCTGAATGCTCGCAGGAGGAGGGCAATCAAAAACAGACCGATATTATATCTTAAAGCCAATTTACTGCGATCGATCTGATAGACGGCGATGATCAGAGAGAGGGAGAAGAAAAAGAAAATCAGCCAATCTCCCAGGGGTAGATATACTAAAAACGGGTAAATAATGTAGAGCGAGAGCAGATTTGCCAGCAGCCGATTGTATTTATTTTCTGTTGCCCGCATCAATTGACGGAATTTCATAGCAGCGAACCTTTAATTGGCTTAACCATATACCAAGTCTCGTTTTGAGGAATTTTCTCTCTATTCTAACTCTCCTCCTCTGACAGAAGATAAATAAGTTAGATCGTAGCGTTCAGATTTTAGCATAGAGTACAAGTAACCCGTGTTAAGCTGTCGATCTAACAACAAAGCTTAACAGCTGCAATGGAGCGCAGCAGAATTGCCATCCAGTGCAGCACATTAGAATTCTTGCAAATTAATTATATGTTATAGGATTCGGTTAACTAATTTTCCCCAAAAAATAGTTAATTAATATATTTGTTCTGAATGAAAACCAGAAGTTTAACTTTTAACTCAAAATTCTTTAGATATGCTTGAATTTGGTTGTCAAAACCTCTTTATTTAAGCAGCACAAACTCTCTCAATTTTTATAATTGAGAATAAATTCTCCTGACTAATTATAATTCTCCTTCACTGGATTAATGTTTGGCAACTTTTAATAAGCTGCTACACCTATCCCTAACTCATAGTTATAAATAGCTGGTTATAATTAGGGTTTGCTGAATAATGGTAAAAACCTTACAGGAAAGGGCTTTTAGCTTGATTGAGAGCTTCCCAAATGCACTTAAATCTGCTAGAATCTCTTAAAACCCTTGCATCACCCTTGCATCACCCTTGCATCTTCT
>NZ_JAPZSS010000230.1:0-13152 GCF_027532015.1 Microcystis sp. LE19-131.1A
AACCCTTATAGAGAAAAACGTTTGGCAATTTTTGTCAATTGTTTTTGATCTAGAGCGAACTAATCAATTAAATGTCTTGCCAGATAAGGATTTAGTCGATTTATGCCACCCTATCGAACCATAACAAGTAACGAAGAGCCAAATATCATGGACAGTTAACACTTGATTTTCTATGACATAAGGCGGTGAAACATAGACACCGACTCTTAACTTAGGCGAGGCTTGAACAGGAAGAGCAATCAAGAGTAATCCCCCTATCACCGAACCAATTAAAGAATGAATCATAACAGGGATGAAATCTAAGGATGCAAATAAAAAGCTGTACCTAAAACGGCATATAAAATTAACAATAAAACTCCTTCTAGCCAATTAGACTGGCCATCGGAACTGATAGAACTGGTGATGAGAACTGCCGCCGTAGCCGCAAACATACCAAAAACGTTAAATTCTAGGGAGAGAGGAGTCGGGAAGAATAGGCTCACTAGAACTAAAATTGGAGCCACAAATAAAACCACCTGCAAAGTCGAGCCAATAGATACCGCCACCGTTAAATCCATCTTATTTTTGAGGGCGGTTGTCACGCAAGTAATGTATTCCACGACTCCGCCAAATAGGGGCAGTAAAATAATACCTGTAAATAGCTCGGTCCAGCCTAATACTTTTACCGTCTCTTCTAGACTCCCCACCAGAATTTCTGAAATGACCACTAGAGCAACGGTACAGATGAGCAGAATTGTGACGGGTTTTCCAAATTTTGCCAAGCCGCAGTCTCGCGTAGCGAGCGCGTTGCGACCGCTGACTGGCTGAGGCTGATTTTCTCTTGCTTCTAGCGCATTTAATCCTTCCACATCTTGCTGAGACTTAAGGGAGAAAATGAGGCTTAATCCATAAAAAATTAGCAACAAAATAGCAGCCGCATAGGAAAAGTTTTGGATGGCAGCTTTCGGCAAACCGTCGGAAGTAAAGTGAATGGCACTGGGAGTCAGCAAAACTAACACAGAAAGCAGCAAGGAAGAGGCATTGAGGCGAGCAATTTCTGGCGCAAAATTTTGTTGTTGGAAGCGCAAGCCTCCTAACAACATTGCCAACCCCAATCCTAAGAGCAAATTGGCAATAATCGCCCCTAAAATACTCGCCTTGACCACCTCGACTAATCCGGCCCTAAGCGCCACTACTGAGACGACCATTTCCGTTAAATTGCCAAAGGTGGCATTGAGCAGACCGCCTAGGGTCGGGCCAATAATGGCGGCAATGACTTCCGTTGCTTCAGCAATGAAGGCCGCTAGGGGAACGATCGCCAAAGCAGAGAGGACAAAGACGAGGACGGGTGATAACTTCAGCCACTCAGCAGCAAGAGTGATCGGCACGAAGATCAGCAGCAAGAGCAAAAATTTGTTTTTAGCTGACATGGGGGGGTCCTCTTAACCGTCTTGGGGTACTTGAAGAGGTGAACCCAGTTGAGGCGGAGATGTCCAGTCGATTTTCTTGCCAGCGATCGCACCTAAGCTCCGACCGATCTCTGCCCCCGCTGCACCAGCGACTAACTTGCCGATCGCCCCTCCGACCAAAGCACTTCCTGTTTCCCCGACAAAACTACTCCCTGTCTTGATCGTCCAATCTCTCACGTCTGTCTGTGCGGGCGAGGCTTCCTGAGACGGCTTTCCTTGCCGCTCGACTTGTTGATTTAAGGCAACTGCCGTATCTTCTCCTAACTGTCCCCCTAAAACCTCTCCAGCCAGAGCGCCTACCATGCCGCCCGCCGGCCCGGCGATGACCGTCCCCACAATTGCGCCCCCCGCAGTCCCCAGGGTTTCAGCGAGCTTCTCGCCGCTTTTCTTGCTCAGGTGTTCTGCGATCTTGATGGGATTTGCTCCCGCCTGAGCCTTGTCTGGCTCGGGGTGGACAATTTCGTGGGTGACATCATAGCCTAACTTTGCTCCGGTAGTGCTGCCAGCAAAAGCACCCACTTGAGCGCCCAAAACCGCCCCCCCCGGTCCGAGTGCCGAGCCGATCGCCCCGCCGATCATTCCACCGGCCACTTGTCCCGCCGACATCCCTAGAAAAGCACCACCCACGGCCGCCGGATCCACTGCTTGGCTGATCTGGCCGGCGATTTGCCCGGTGGCTGAGACGACGGACTCTGCGGTTGCCGTTGCCGTTTGCAGGGCGGTTTGCCCGACTTGATTGGCTTGTTCAGCCAAGGGTTTGACCGCCGACCTGGCCGTTTCCACGAGAGCTTGGCCAGTATCTTGGGTGGCTTTGAGGAGGGGGTTAGCGGCTTCAAGAACGGAGTCGCTTGCTGTCTGCCATTGCTGGGCGGCTGCTTCCCCTGCGGTTTTTGCCGCCTTTGCTATCTGGTTCGCCATACGCTGCGCAGCAGCTAGGAAATCGGCGGGATTGTGAGTAAATTGTTCCCCTGCTGAGGCTGATGAATCTGGATTGGCCATTACTTTTATCCTCCTGAGATTACCCCAGAACTATCGGGTTGGGTAATTATTCAGCAATTTCCACTTCTGTGGGTGCCTCGGGCTTGGCTGAACTCTTGGCAGTCCTAATTTCTGCCTCGGCTTCTGCTACCAGATCATTCCAGGACTCACTGGCTTCAGCCACAGTTTCTTGCACCTTCTCAAACGTTTCTAGTCCCCATTTAATGCCACTTTTGGTGAGGTCGCGGCCGGACTCTGCTAGAGACTTTCCTACCTCTGGATTGCCCAAGGCACCAATGAGAGGGGCGAGAGCCAGAGCTGCTGCCCCAACGCCCAGTGCCGCCACTGGCTCGATGCCTAACAACAAAGCTTCTAAATCCATAATCACTAATTTACTATCTCTATACCGCTCGATCGGCTATTTTCACTAACAGTTTAACCTGCATTATTGACTAATTGTCCAAAACTCGTTCAAGTTGACTACGCCCCTGCCTGGGGGGTGATTTTTTCCAGGTCTGCCCGCTGCCAGGACCACCATTCCTCTCCGACTTGTCCGCCGATAGCACCGCCGATGACTCCCCCAAAAAGAGAGCCTAGCGGTCCCTTGCAGAGAGCCACCCACCACAAAGCCGGCCATGCCTGTTGAAAGTTTCGCCAATCAATTCAGTGGCACCCCGCTCTAGAGTGGTTTGCAGGGACTCGGCGGGGTTCTTTGCTGGCACTGGCCAGCGTTGCGCTGCCGCTCCTGTGCCGGACAGATAGCGCACGGTTTCGCCCTCTAGCTGGCTGCCAACTGTTCGCCCGACGGCACTGCCTACCCCCGCACCAGGAATTAACCCCAACGGACCCAACAGCACCCCGCCAGCGACCGCTCCCACGCCGAATCGCATTACCCGGCCGACGGAAGAGCCGATGAGCTTGCCCCCAACTTCCTGAATTTTTCCAGTAACTGTCGCTTCCGAGAGGATTCCTTCCCCGGGCGAAGTGGTGTCACCAGTTACCAGCCTCACAGCACCAAAGCCCGTGGACGGGAGTGAGTTGTTGGAGTAGTTGACAGAACTTTTCTTGAAAGGCTTTTTCGGTTATGCCCTGGGGATCGTAGCAGACGACGATCGAGTTGATCGCTGGAGTCAAGCGAACTTCCCTGACGGCTGCCAGGGACAAAATCGAGGTGGACAGGGGTTCGTGCAAGGAGGGATAACATCTCAGCCAAGCCAAGCGCACCCGTAGGCGGCCCGGGGTGGAATGGACGATTTGGAGAGCGCTTTCTCGAATGGCTGGGTTGCACTGGCCGCCCACTTGTTCAACGTTAATCATCTTAATTAGGAGCAAGCTAGGAAGCAGAAATGAGACAGGAGCAAGAAGGGTGTTCCTGGTAGCAGGGGCAAGATCACCCCGGCAATTCCTATGATCAAACTGGCGATGGCGATCGCCTTGAGAATTTCTTTTCCTATTCCTTCATATCCAGTCAAAAAGTTTTGCAGTTCCCCAGAGAACTGGTCCCAAAAACTCCCTAACTCGGCTTCTACGGCTTCTAGAGCGGTAGTTGACAAGAGGGCGAGGGAATCGGCCTCTTGAACGATTGCTAAAATTGCCGCCTGCTGTTCGGACTCCGAACTGGGGTGACTCTGATAGTTGATGATCGCGCAACTTGCGGCCGGGTTGATGCGGACTTCCCCAATCCAAGGGAGGGACTGGAGGGCATAAGTCAGTTTCTCGCTATATGTGGAATCTCCGGCCAGTTTGGGGATGCCCAGGCGAAGGCGCCCCGGCAGCGAGTGCAGCACTTGGCAGTCAATTTTTGGCTGGTGGGCGATCTCGCGTAGCGAGCGCGTTGCGACCGGCAGGACTTGAGCATTGCTTACGTTAGACTGAAGGTTTAATTCAAGGGTTGCGAGTGCTGGAGTCATTTTCTTTTCTTGCTTTCTCTACCGATCGGGATGGTCAAACATTGCTATGTCCAACTTTAAACCAAATTAATTCAGTTTGACCTTTTAGACTAAAGGGTTTTTTGATACCCTAGAAGTGATCAAATAGCAAGGTAATCATGGAAGAGTTACTATTATTGGGCGCTGGGGCTGTAGCTGTCTTAGTTGTTGCTCCCATCGTCGGGGCGGCTGTCAACCCTGAACTAGGTAAATCCATCTCAGATTCTGGTCGCGACTTGATTAAAGGTGGCCTTAAATTTGGCATGGAAACGACGGAAAAACTGCAAAGTTCCTTTGCCGAAGCGACCGAATCGTGGAACGATCTCGTGGCCGAAGCTAAATCGGAAGTCGATACTAGGAAAGCTGCTCCGCAGCCACCTCGGGAAGTAGAAATTATTTCCGAAAGCTAACTTGAGTCCGAAAATGCCGACTGACCGACAACAATTGCCTACCCGGTGTCAGACATTGAGTTGCCAGTTGTTCGAGGATATTCAGCGGCTCTCTCCTCTGTTAGTCGGGCGACTCCTCTTGTCCCTGACAGCTTATGCACTCTGACTGCTTTACGCCCTATTCACGCAGCAGGCAGCGGACGCAATACTGGCAGGGAACTTGAAAAACCAGATGTAGCAGATTTTCGCTTTTGGCCTTTGTTTCATTCCTTCGGTAAAACCTCGGTTGGCGTTGCTGATTTAGGGTATGATTAAGGGAGAAGGCAAGCTACCAAGAATAACCCTTATCAAGCGCAGAAATTATGCAATGTCCTGAATGTTAATCCGATCATATCAATAAAAATGGTTATAAAAAAGGAAAACAGAACTATATTTGTGTGAACTGTGGAAGACAATTTACAGAGGTTTATAAACCCCAGAGAGGTTATTTTTGAAGAAATGAAACGGGAATGTCTGAAAATGTATGTTAATGGTCTGGGTTTTCGAGCCATTGAAAGGGGTAAAAACGTTCATTTGCTTATGTCCTTTAATCACATCTAGTCAAATTTTCTTGTCCAGATCTACGACCGTTGTTATGAATTCTTTATGTCCTTTTAAGTTACTAAATTCATCTAGGCTTATTCGTTCTGGTGCTTCCCACTCTTCCTTTTCTAGTTCTTTAGCACAGTGATTAAATATTAACTCAACTTCTTCCTATCCTAACCCTTCTTCTCGACTTATTTCTTCGATACTAGAATTTTTTACTCTCTCATAAATCATCGATTCATAGCGGATTGTATGATGCTGTCTTAATCTCATAAAACTCAGTCTTTCGCTGATATACTTTTGGCACTTTTGACAATGAAACTGGCGGCGTGGTACTTCTAAATATACCGGATTGCCTAATATTGACAAATCTCTGACTAGATTGTACTCTGTCTGATTGATTCTGTCCAAGGTTTGATGGCAATTCGGACATTCAATTGTTTCATTTAAAAGAGCAAGCTTTAGGAAAATTGTCTCATCAATTTTTTGATAATTGACCACTGTTACATTTGGTAAATCGAGGAGTTGATCAAAATTTATCCACATAACCCACCTCCTGTCCTGTATTATCATTATACCATGCTCACACAGAACCTAGAAGAGCCCAGCAAGGTTCTAAAGTTGATAAATATCAATCTGACAAAAGCTCAAAGTCTTAGGATACAAGCTTTACAAGCATGAGTTGTTGATAGTTTTACATGACAGGTTCGGTAGAGCCTGAAAACTATAAATTATTAACTAAAAATTTTGTATCTCCTTCAGTCACCCCTATTTAAACCATAAAATTAGAGTTATCTTTATGTTTGCCACTGATAAATACTTAGAATTATTAAAGCAATACCCGCCTCGTCCTATTCACAATGAGGAAGACTTAGAAATGATGCAGGAGGTTATTAATCGCCTTTTAGACAAACCCCAATTAACGGTAGAAGAAAGGGAATATCTAAATGTTTTAGGGTCTTTAATTTATGAGTACGAGGAAAATCAAGAGCCAATACCTGATATTTATGGACTTGAATTGTTGAAATTCATATTAGAGGAAAGAAACCTACAAAAGCAAGATTTGCTATCTATTTTTGAAAGCAAGTCAACCCTGGATGATATTTTTGATGGCCTACAAGAGTTAACTCCTATCTACATTCAAAAATTAGCCAATTTTTTAAATATATCTCCTGATTTATTTTTTCCTAGTTAGTCATAAAAAATGCGTGAGACAGTTAGGCTTATTTCCTGTCTTAACGCATAGGTTAACGGACTAAATTAAAGCCTGATAACGCCCCAAAGCCAGTAGAGGAAAATACTGCTGATAGAAATGATATTTCAGGTAAAAATGACAGGGAAAACCTGTACCGGTGAAGTAATCTTCATCCCATGTACCATTTTCTTTTTGGGTAACAAGAAGATAATTAACGCCCTTTTCAATCACTTCTCGCTGATAATTGCCGGTGACTTTCCCGACGGCTAATAAACCGATTAATGCCCAAGCAGTTTGGGAAGCGGTACTATTTCCCTGTCCTTTAAATTTAGGGTTATTGTAACTAAAACAGGTTTCACCCCAACCACCATCAACATTTTGACAACTGCTTAACCAATTGGCTCCTTTTTGCAATTGATGGCGATATTTATTCGGTTCCAGAAAAGCCAAAGCAGATAATGCCCCACTGGTTCCATAAATATAATTTACACCCCAACGACCAAACCAACTACCATCAGCTTCCTGTTCTTTTTCCAGATAATCCAAAGCTTTTTTAACTCGATTTTCCTCCATTTTAACATCACAAGTGCCTAACATTTCTAGAACTCTGGCAGTCACATCAGCCGTATTAGGATCGATCATTGCTTTTAGATCGGAATATGGCAAAGAATTAAGCCAGTTTTGATCGTTATCGATGTCAAAAGCTCCCCAACCACCAGCTTTACACTGCATAGTAGCCATCCAATTAACTGCCCGTTTCATCACAGCTTTTTTAATATTTTCATCGGGCATTTTAATTAACTCTAAAGCCATCACCACCACTGCCGAATCGTCTAAATCGGGATACCAGCGATTATCAAATTCAAAAGCCCAACCCCCGGGGGTTCCGATTTTATTTTTAATCGCCCAATCGCCATAATCAAGAATTTGTTGATCGATTAACCATTGTCCCGCTTTAATCATAGCTGGATGAGCGGGATTTAGACCGGATTCAATTAGCGATCGAATTACCCAAGCCGTATCCCAAACCGGCGACACACAGGGCTGTACACAATAGGTATTATCTGTCTCAATGGCAAAATTATCCAGCGCTTTTAAACCGCGGGCAACAATCGGATCGTAAACATCATAACCTAGGGCTTTTAAAGCTAATAGGGAATTTAACATCGCCGGGATAATTCCCCCCCAATCGCCTGTGTCTTCCTGTCGTTCAATTACCCATTTTTCCGCCGCTTTCAGACTTTCTTGACGGAAGGGAACTAAATCAGTTTTTTCTGCCCATTTAAACAGCCCATCTAACCAGAGGAAAACATCCGCCCAATCGTTATTTTTTGGTAACTCATACTTGACATTATTCACCCCTTCTGTATAGAGTTCATCGAGATTAAAACCCATTTTATACACGGGTTTTTTGTCGAAAACAATTAATAAAGGAACCGTACTTCCCCGCGCCCAACTGGACATTTCATAGATAGTAAAAGGGAAATTTTCCGGCAGTAGCATAATCCAAGCGGGGATAGAGGGAACCCCCTGCCAATCGTAACAACCAATTAAAGCGAGGTGCATTTTGGTGAAAATGCGGGTTTTGCTGATGCCACCTTTAGCTAAGATAAATTCTCTAGCTTTTTCTAAAGCAGGATCATTAACAGGAATTCCCAATAGTCGCAGCCCCATGTAGGCTTCCACAGTGGTGCTAAGATCGCCACCATCCCCATAAAATAACTCCCAAGCGCCGTTAGGACACTGTTGCTGACGCAGATAGGTGGCTGCTTTGTCTAGGGGGCGTTTTTTGTCAGTTTTCCAGATTTTGTGCAGTAAAATTGCTTCTGAGGTGATGGTGACATTAGATTCTAATTCTGCCCACCAGTAACCCTCAGAGTATTGGGTAGAAAGTAAATAATTTTGAGAAAGTTTGATCGCTTTCGCTGTTTTAGCGGCTATTTCGGTGATTTTTTCCTGAATCTGCATTTTTTCCGTTCGACAACCTCTAGGGACCACCAGTGCAAATAAGATAATCTTATTTACAAAGTTTTTAATAAGTAGGTAAAAGATAGGCTTTTGTTCCCAAAGAATCCAGTAAAGGAATCTGCTTTAGTTGCCACTTTCTTTTTTCTTTTCACTGATTACTGTTTACTGATTACCGATAACTGATCAAGTACCCCCACCCCCCTGAAGACAAAAAGGGTACGAAACTCGCACCCCGCCAGATTGATCTTCATTTAACTTACTTTTTCTTTTTGCCTTTAGCGGGCGGATTATCCTGCGCTGCCGGTTCCGGGGCTTTTTCCTCCACTTCCGGGGCTGCTGCTACGGGTTCCGGGGCTTTTTGTCCCATTTGGGCGGCTACTTCAGCGGCGAAATCCGTTTCTTCTTTCTCGATCCCTTCACCTAGTACAAAGCGTTGGAAACGACGCACCTGAATATTTTCTCCTAAAGCAGCGATCGCTTGCTTGAGCAATTCGTCAATACTGATGTTCTGATCGCGGATAAAGGGTTGATCGAGCAGAGAAAGTTCTTTCAATCGTTTTTCAATGCGGCCGGCCACGATTTTTTCTTTGATATTATCGGGTTTATTGGCTAAATCGTCCCGTCCCATCTCAATTTCTTTTTCTTTGGCGGAGATTTCGGCGGGAATATCGGCCACTTTTACATATTCGACGTTAGGACAAGCGGCAATCTGCATCGCCACGTCATTAACCAATTTTTTGAACTCCTCGCGACGGGCCACAAAATCGGTTTCACAGTTCACTTCCACTAAAACACCGATGCGGCTGCCGGTGTGGATGTAACTGCCGATCATCCCTTCTGCCGCTACCCGACTGGCTTTTTTCTCGGCGGAAGTAATCCCTTTTTGACGCAACCATTCGATCGCTTTGGTTATATCCCCCGCGTTTTCCGTCAGCGCCCTCTTGCAATCCATCATGCCGGCGCCGGTCTTTTCCCTAAGTTCTTTAACCTGTTGTGCTGTAATTTCCGCCATAAAATTCCTAACCTACTGCTTATAATTGATCATGCCACGAGAGGGGCAGGTTTTACTGATCGATAGGTCCGGAAAGTTTCCCCCCGAACCTAGCCGCGATCAATAGCTAATTTTCCCTAGTTATCGTCGTCTCCACTGGCAAATTCGGCGGCGTATTGGGAATAATCACCTTCTTCCTCGTACTCGGTTTCATTATCGTAGTCTTCCTCGTATTCTTCCACCGCTGCTTGACCACCGCGACGACCTTCGATGATCGCATCGCTAATTTTGCCTAAAATCAGTTTGACTGAGCGAATTGCGTCATCGTTGGCGGGAATTGGCACATCTACTAAGTCAGGATCGCAGTTAGTATCCAAGAGGGAGATGATGGGAATGCCCAATTTTTGGCATTCTTGGATAGCGTTGTATTCCCGACGCTGATCCACTACGACGACTAAATCCGGCAGCCGGCGCATGGTTTTAATGCCACCGAGGTATTTTTCTAGTTTGCCCAATTCCCGACGCAGTACCGATGCTTCTTTTTTCGGTCGTTTATCGAGGGCGCCGCTATTTTCTAATTCTTCTAATTCTTTGAGTCTTTCTACCCGGCCGCGAATGGTTTCCCAGTTGGTTAACATTCCCCCTAACCAGCGTTGGTTAACGAAGTGGCTACCGCTGCGTAAAGCTTCCTGTTTAATGATTCCTGCTGCTTGCCGCTTCGTACCGATGAATAAAAAGCGTTTACCGCTATCGGCTTCTCCTCGGACAAATTCGTAAGCTTCTTCGATTAATTGGGCAGTTTGCACCAAATCAATGATGTGAACCCCATTCCGGGCAGTGTAGATGTACTGAGACATTTTCGGGTTCCAACGGCGCGTTTGATGGCCGAAGTGAACCCCAGACTCTAGCAATTCTGCGAGAGAGACAACGGGCATATTTTTCTCCTTTTCGGGTTTATCCTCCATCTAGGGCTGGATTTCTAGATTCCTAGAAACACCCGATCGCCTAGATGTGCGATTTTTGACAACTTTTCTAGTCTAACACGAAAGGGCGCAATTGCATACCCGTAAATATTGGGTACTGAGGGCTTGCTACTGCAATTCCTCAAGTTTTTTCAAAACCGCTTCTGCATGGGCTTTTACCTTGACATTTGACCAAATATAGGCAATATTTCCCTGGGGGTCGATCAGGAAAGTGGATCGTTTAATCCCCATATATTCCTTGCCCATAAATTTTTTTAATCCCCAGACTTGATAAATTTCCGCCAGTTGATGTTCGGTATCGCTCAATAATTGAATAGTTAAATTGTGTTTTTCAATAAAACGACAGTGGGACTTGGCTGAATCGGGACTAACTCCTATAATTACCGCGTTTAATTGCTGAAATTGCGGCGACAAAGCGGTAAAATCGATCGCTTCTGTGCTGCAGCCCGGAGTGTTATCTTTGGGATAAAAATATAAGACCAACCACTGACCGGCAAAATCTGCTAATTTACTAATTTCGCCTCTTTGGTTGGGGGTGGCAAATTCGGGGGCTTTTTGTCCAACTTCTAGGGTCATTTTTAGGAGTGTAAAGGCAAGAGTAAGAAAGGAGCGAGGGAGAGTGAAAGCAATAGCCAGACTTGATAGTTAAATCTGGGAAGTTCGGGGTTTTCTGACTCGACTAAAGCATCGATTCTCTCTAATAAACGATTATTTAAGGAATGATCATTGAGAGCGACACAGCAACTATCGGAGAAACTTATTTCCGCTACTTGATTAACTTTTTCTGCCACTAAAAGCAGCGATTCAGCTAATAGTAAATAATCCACTTGTCCGGAAGCGTACTTATCGGCGCGTAATTCCCGCAAGAAGACCAATTCTGACCATAAATTCTCGCTATTGGGCAGCCAAGAAGACATTGATCGCAACCAACCTAACCAGAAAAACCAGAAGGTGTCATGATATTCTTGGTGAGCTTGTTCGTGGGCTAAAACTGCTTGTAAATGTTCTTGATCTAAGAGATTTAATAATCCTTGCGTCACAATTAATTCCGACTTCCAGAAGCCAACTCTGGCACTGTAGGGAAAATCCACTGCTAAAACTCTCGCTTTCTGAGCGGTGATTTTTTTGAGGGGATAACTGCTAAAATCCCGATGGGTTTGCCAAGTTTGATAGGAAAGTTTTATCAGGCAAAATAGAGCAAAAACTAGCCAAATTATGGCACTAAAGTAACTAATTAGACTGGAGTTATAGCCCAACATTTGCCCACGATAGCCCATACAAACCACCGATATAACTGTCATTAACAGCAGCAAAGGAGGAAAGAGAAAGAAAAATAGCGTTATCTGCCAACGACGCTGATAGCTAGGCAGAAACCAACGTAAACCAATGGCGATAGTTAATGCTAGTAATAACATTGAACCGTGCATTAGCTTTCTCTCCGTTGTTGACGCAGGGTATCTAAACGAGATGCGATCGCTTTTAATTGTTCGACACTAGCAGTATCGAGACTATCGGCAAAAGAAGCCACCACATCCGCATTACCAATAGCCAAAAAACGATGTAATTGTTCGTAGGCTTTAATTGCCTGTGCTTGTTCCTTAGAAACCATCGGTTTCCAGTAGAAAATCCGACCCTGTTTATAACAACTTAACCAGCCTTTATTAGTTAAACGACGCAGTACCGTAGTCACAGAAGTATAGGCCAGATCTCGTTCTGGATCCGCTAAAATGCGATCGTGGACATCCTTAACGCTAACGGGTTCCAATTCCCAGACAATATTGAGAATTTCCGCTTCTAGGGGGCCCAGGGATAACTGTTTTGGTTGATAGGTCGGCAATTGAGCCATAGTCACACAGAAATGAAGATTACTTTCCTGATCATAGCGGCGGATATCGATCGCCTGATAAAATAGCAACGATCCTTTATATTGTCTTTATGTCCACCGAAACTAATTTAACCACAACTACGGGCGCTGATGCCATTGATGTGGCGATCGCTAATGGCATTGATTTTGATGGTTCCCCAATTCCACCGGCAAAATTGGAACTTTATCACCGGGTAATGGGTTTGGAAGCAGGACGACAAAGAAGCGGGGTTTCTAACACGATGAGATCGCGAATTGTCCGCATCGGGGCCAAACATATCCCCCAAGAGGAATTAAATCAGCTGTTGTTAGCCGCCGATTTTGCCCCTCTCAAGGAGAAAGAAATCGCTTTTTACCTATAATGTCGGCTTTTCATCTCTCGGTTTCACCTCGGAGATGAAAAGTTCCGCCAGCATAGAACAGCGAAGCACGACTAAGAATAACTCTAATCTATAGTTGCCAATTTAACTTTAGTATGCTAGAGTAGTTTGCGTGGTAGGTCGATAACGCAAAATGTTTGTTTTAGAGTACAAGCTTAGAGGAAAACCATCTCAATATCAAGCCATTGATGAGGCTATTCGGACAGTACAGTTTGTTCGGAATAAATGTCTTAGATATTGGGAAGACAATAAAGGTGTAGGACAAAAAGATATTTATCGATACACAACTCAATTAAGAAGTGAATACCCTTTTGTTCAAGACCTTAACTCTACAGCTTGTCAACAGGCTTGCGAACGGACTTGGACTGCTATTCTTAGGTTCTATAATAACTGTAAGAACAAAATTGCTGGTAAGAAAGGATATCCTAAATACTCTAAACGTA